>CAZCFC010000116.1:0-9059 GCA_964497815.1 uncultured Cypionkella sp. | reverse complement strand
GGGCCGAGGCCACGTTCAAGCACCTGTCGCGCGTCTGGTCGCTGTGTTCGCGCATCGGCGAAATGCCCGCCGATCATGTCGGCGTGGGCGATGATGACCTTGCCCGCGCCACCGCCAAGGCCGTGGACGAAGTCACCCGCAGCATCGAGGGCTTTGCCTTCAACAAGGCCATCGCGAAGCTTTACGAATTCACCAACACCCTTGCGCGGGCCAACGCCTCCACACCTGCAATGAAGGCGGCGATCCGCACCCTGGCACAGCTGATGTGCCCGATGACCCCGCATATCGCCGAATCGATCTGGACCTATCAGGGCGGCTCGGGCCTCTGCGCCCAGGCCCCCTGGCCTGTGGCCGATCCGGCCCTGCTGGTTGATGACACCGTCACCCTGCCGATCCAGATCAACGGCAAGCGCCGGGCGGAAATCAGCGTGCCCGCCGACATGCCAGCATCCGAGGTTGAAAAACTGGCGCTGGCGAATGAAGATGTGCAAAAGTTTCTGGCGGGGGCTCCTGTGAAGAAGCTGATCGTCGTACCGGGGCGCATCATCAATGTCGTCATTTAACCGTCGCAACCTGCTTTTGATGCCGCTGGCCTTGGCCGCCTGCGGCTTCACTCCGGCCTTTGGCCCCGGCGGCCCCGCGAAAGGGCTGACCGGCACGATCCGCGTGGCCGATCCCGCCGACAAGAACGGCTTCGATCTGGTTGCCCGGCTGGAAGAACGCCTGGGCCGCCCGCAGGCGGTGCGTTATGATCTGGCCTATACCATCAAGACCGATGCGGTGGGCGTCGGCATCACGCCAGACAACGCCATCACCCGCTATAACCTGACCGGCACCATCGACTGGTCGCTGACCGATCGGAACAGCGGTGCGCGCGTTACCGGCGGCACGGTCGCCAGCTTTACCAGTTGGTCCGCCACCGGATCGACGGTCGCGGGCCTGGCCGCCGAAGAAGATGCCGCCCTGCGCCTGATGCGGCTTCTGGCCGATCAGATCGTCACGCGCCTCATCAGCAGTTCGGCCACCTGGGTGCGATGAAGCTTTCAGGACCCGACGCCAACCGCTATCTGGCAAAACCCGATCCGGCCCGCGCCGGCCTGCTGATCTTTGGCGCCGACCCGATGCGCGTGGCCCTGAAACGTCAAGAAGCCGTGCTGGCGCTTATCGGCCCCCTGGGCGAAGGCGAAATGCGCCTGACCCGGATTCAGGCCGCCGAGCTGCGCAAGGATCAGGCAAAACTGTCCGACGCCACCCGCGCGGTGGGCTTTTTTCCCGGCCCCCGCGTGGCTTTTGTCGAAGACGCCACCGACGGGCTGACCGAAACGCTGGGCGCAGCCCTGAACGACTGGCGCGCGGGCGATGCGCAAATTGTGGTGACGGCGGGCAACCTGACGGGAAAGTCAGCCCTGAAAACGCTTTTCGAAAAGCACCTGAACGCAGTCTGCATCGGCCTTTACGATGATCCACCGTCGCGCGAAGACATCGAACAATCCTTGGCCAAGGCCGGTCTGACCCGCATCGACCCTGCCGCCATGACCGATCTGACCATCCTTGCCCGCGCGCTTGACCCCGGTGACTTCCGGCAGATGCTTGAAAAGATTTCGCTGTATAAATATCAAGATAGCACCCCCCTGACCCCTGCCGAAATTCACGCCCTCGCCCCCGCCACGATCGAGGCCGAAGTGGATGATCTGATCGCCGCAGTCGCCGACCAACGCGTGGCCGACATCGGCCCCCTGATGCGCAGACTGGAAGGACAAGGCATCCTGCCCGTCACCCTGTGCATCGGCGCGCTGCGGCATTTCCGGTCACTGCACGTCGCGGCGTCTGATCCCGGCGGCGTGTCCAACGGCATGATGAAAGCCCGCGTCTTTGGCCCCCGCCGCGACGCGATGCAACGCCAAGCCACCAACTGGGGCATGCGCAGGCTCGAAGACGCGCTGGCCCTGCTGCTGGAAACCGACCTCGCGCTGCGCTCAACCTCCCGCGCCCCCGCGATGGCAGTGATGGAACGCGCCCTGATCCGGTTGACCATGATGCGGCGCTGACCGCCCGGTTCGCCATCAGTCCACGCAATTCGAATAGATCTTATCTAAGATTTGGCATCCTCTGTGCACAAATATCCCACGGGGGAAGCGCAGCGCGGGGGTGTGAAACCCCCGCTTGCCACCCATGCCGCAAACCCCGTCCGATGGCATACCAGACGCCCGGCCGAACGCCCGCAGGGCGGTGCCCAACTCGCAACCGCCCCCAGATCCGCGCCATCGCATCCCCCGCTATGGCGCGCTGCCCCGCCGCAAACTCCCCTCCAACGGCACCGCTGCCGCCAAGGTGTTCGAAATCGTGCCGTATTTCAGAATGTTGCGATGCAACAGGTCAAGCCGCGCGTCGGTTTCGGCGCTGTCCACCACGATCTCATACTTGATCTTCATCAGCTTCGGCGGCGCCTCCTGCCGGATCGCCTCCAACCTCACCTCGACCCCGTCGATCTGAAACGCCAGCAGCGGCGTCACCCGCTCTGCCCCCTTGATCATGCAGGCCGCCAGCGCCGCCAACAGCAATTCCACCGGGTTGAACGCATCCTCGCGCCCCGCCATATCGGTGCCAAGCAGCAACTGCGCCTGCCTTGCCGTCGCCACCCCCCCATGCGCATCCACTCGCCGCGCCGTCACGATATATGCCATGCCGCCCTCCTGTCACTGCGCCACGCTACACCGCCTTCAGCCAAAATCCTTGATCCACCGCAAACCCTTGACAGCAGCCACTGCCTGCGGGCACACCCAGCCATCAAAGGAGCCTGCCTGCCATGGCCAAACCCCTGTCCCCCATTGAAACCTTCCTCGCCCCTCTGGCGAAACTGACCACCCGGCACCCCGATCTTGAGGGAGAGGTGATCTGGGCCGATGGTCCCGACTGGCAGCCGCAGGACGATGCCGAAGGCCTGCTGGATGCCGAAGAAATCCCGTTTTACGCCGAAGGCCTGTTGATCGAAGGCTTCCACATGCAGTGGCAGGCCCTGGCCGAGGCCGAGACCCCGAAACAGCCGGTCCACATCCGCCTGTTCTTCTGGCAAGGCCCGGCCACGCCGCCCGCCCCCGAACCCGGACTGATCCTGTTGGCATCCGGCACATGGACTGGCTGACCCGCGCCTTGCATGGCTTTGGCCCGGCCATTCCGCAAACCCGTGTGCATGAATCGCTGCGTGCGGCGCTTGGGGCGGGCCTTGGCCTGCTGCTCACCGGGGCGATCCTCTATCTGATCAGCCCCACGGCTTCGTTGCTGATCCATCCCCTGCTGATCGCGCCCTTTGCCGCCTCGGCCGTGCTGATCTTTGCGGTGCCGAACAGCCCGCTGGCCCAGCCCTGGGCAGTGGTGGTGGGCAATTCGGTGGCCGCGCTGATCGGGCTGATCACCATTCAACTGCTGCCTGTGCCATTGCTGGCCGCCGCTTTGGCCGTGCTGCTGACCCTGCTGGCGACCGCCGTCCTGCGCGCCACCCATCCGCCCGCCGGGGCTGCGGCGATGGCCGTCGTTCTGGCCTTCCACACCGACGCGCCAACGCCGTTGGTCTTTGCACTGCATCCCGTGCTGACCGGGTCGGTGTCCCTTGTCGTTGCGGGCATGATGTGGAACCGGGCCACGGGCCGGGTCTATCCTTTCCGTCAATCGGCCCCCGCGCCGCATGGCACCGCCGACAAACCACCCGAGCGCCGCCACGCCCCCACCCCCGAAATCCTGGCCGCCACCCTGAACCGCCTGCGGCTTGGCGCGAACGTCGGTGTCGAAGACCTTGCCCGCCTGATCGACGCCGCCGAAGCGGAATCGGCGGGTGCGGCGCTGGGACAGATCACCGCCGCACAGATCATGTCGCGCGATCTGGTCACCGTTGCACCCGATACCGCGCTGGCCGACCTTGCTGCCAGCTTCCGCGCCCACCGCTTCAAATCGCTGCCCATCCGCGATGTGGCCGGGCGCTATGCAGGCTGCGTCACCATCGACGCCACCGTCGGCCTGTCCGACCCGCATCTGACAGCGCAAGACCTGCGCGACCCCGCGATCGAAACCGCCGCGCCGGACACGCCCATCGCCTCGCTGATTGCCCTGTTGTCGGATGGCCATCAGCAAACCGTGCCGATTGTACAGGACGCGGCCCTGGTCGGTCTTGTCACACGCTCCGATCTGATCGCCCTGCTCATCCATCACCTCAGCCTGCGCTGACACCCCTTGCACCCAACCGGTCCGCATGGCCAACTGCGCCAAACCCCGGAGCGCCCGATGATCTACGACACCCTGCACACCGCCTGCGCCGCCCTTGGCACCCGCCTGTTCACGATCACCGTGCAGGATATTCCCCGCGACGTCGCCCGCCGCGCCTATACCTCGCATCCCGTGGAATACCCGGTATCGGGCACCAAACCCCTGACGCGCGACGGCTGGTATGATCACTGCATCACGGGCCAGCGCACCTTTGTCGCCAACACCACGCCCGAATTTGCCCGCTACTTCTTTGACCACGCGCTGATTTCGTCGCTGGGCCTCGGATCCTGCATCAACATCCCTCTGGTTGTCGATGGCGCAGTCCTTGGCACCGTCAACCTGCTGGCCGAAGAACACCACTTCACCCCTGATCGCCTTGCCGCCTATCAAAGTCTTGTGGCCCAACACCACGATGCCCTCGCTTGCGAAATGGCCAAGGGCTAAGCCTTTCATACTGGTCCAAATATCCCGGGGGTCCGGGGGCTGGCCCCCGGCTGTCCCACCAAACAGCCGTCCTGCCAGACAACGGCCCCACCAACAGGCGAACATATGGCCTTCACCCTGCGCCAGCTGCAATTCTTCATCGCCGCCGCCCAGGCTGGTTCGGTCTCCGGGGCCGCCCGCGCCCTGTCGATCTCGCAATCTTCGGTGACAGAAGCCATCCGCGCGCTTGAAGATGATCTGGGGATCACCCTGTTCGACCGCTTGGCGCGGGGCATCGAGATCACCCACAAAGGCAGCGCTTTCCTGCGCCACGCCCGCCAGATTCTGGCCGATGTCGCCACCGCCCGCACCGCCTTTCAGGAAGACGCCGCCCCCCTGCCCGGCAAGCTTTCGCTGGGCGTGACCTCGCTTGTCGCGGGCTATGTGCTGTCCGACATCCTGCAACGCTACCGCCGCGCCTATCCGCAGATCGAACTGAACGTGATCGAAGACAACGGCGATTACCTGCAACACCTGCTGATTGGCGGCGAGCTGGACGTGGCCGTGCTGCTGACCTCATCGGTCCGCGACCGCATGGCGCTGAACGTCGAAACCCTGCTGGTGTCGCCCTATCGGCTGTGGCTGCCGCTGGGGCATCCGCTGACCGATCAGGAAACCATCGCGCTGGACGATCTGGCGGGCCAGCCCCTGATTCAGTTGATGGTGGATGAAATCGAGGAATCCACCCGCCTGCTGATGCAGTCCCTGGCCGTCAAGCCGCAGATCGCTTTCCGCACAAGATCGGTCGAGGCCGTCCGTTCCCTGGTTGCCACCGGGGCGGGTCTGGCCATCCTGCCCAGCCTTGTCTACCGCCCATGGTCGCTGGAAGGCGACCGCATCGGCATCCGCGACGTGTCGGGGGATCTGCCATCGGTGCAGGTCGGCCTTGCATGGCGGCGCGGCGCGCCCCTGTCGCAACCCGCCCTGAACTTCATCCGCGCCGCCCAAAGCATGGCGCCCGACAGGTAGGGCGGCGTTTACCCCAACCCGGACAGCCATCCATCGGAAAATCCGATACCACCGTTCCGCGTTTTGTTATTGCGAAAGTCCGGAACTGCCATACCCTGACAACATGATCGGGAATCCGGCTGCCGCCTGCGGCATTTCAATTCACAGGGAGACTTTGCATGAAATCCATGAAGATGATCGGCACCACCGCCTTGGCACTTCTGACGGGCCTCAGCCCCGCCTTGGCCCAGATGACGGCGGTCGGCGACGGCGAAGGCCAACTCAACATCGTGGCGTGGGCGGGCTATATCGAACGTGGCGAAACCGACAAGGCCTTCGACTGGGTCACCAAATTCGAGGCGGACTCGGGCTGCAAGGTCAATGTGAAAACCGCCAACACCTCGGACGAGATGGTGGCGCTGATGAACGAAGGCGGGTTTGATCTTGTCACCGCAAGTGGCGACGCCTCGCTGCGCCTGATCGCAGGCAAGCGCGTGCAGCCGATCAACACCGCCCTGATCCCGTCCTGGGGCAAGGTTGATCCCCGCCTGCAGGATGCCAGCTGGCATACCGTCGATGGCGTCCACTACGGCACCCCTTACCTGTGGGGGCCGAACGTGCTGATGTACAACACCGAGGTCTTCAAAGAGGCCCCAACCTCGTGGAACGTGGTGTTCGAAAAGATGGACCTGCCCGACGGCAAGTCGAACGAAGGCCGCGTGCAGGCCTATGATGGCCCGATCCACATCGCAGATGCCGCGCAATACCTGATGTTCCACAAGCCGGAACTGAAGATCACCTCGCCCTACGAGCTGAATGAGGAACAGTACAAGGCCGCGCTGGACCTGCTGCGCACACAGCGTACCATCGTCAACCGCTATTGGCACGACGCCTTCATCCAGATGGACGACTTCAAGAACGAAGGCGTGGTCGCCTCTGGGTCCTGGCCGTTCCAGGTCGGACTGCTGCAGTCCGAGAAACTGCCGATCGCCTCGACCATCCCGCAGGAAGGGGCCACGGGCTGGGCTGACACCACCATGCTGCACGCCGAGGCCGCAAACCCGAACTGCGCCTACAAATGGATGGAACACACCCTGTCCTCGAACCTGCAATCCGACCTGTCGGTGTGGTTCGGCGGAAACCCGGTGGTGCCCGCCGCCTGTACCGACAAATCCGGCATGCAAACCGCCGAAGGCTGCACCGCAAACGGTCTGGATGATTTCGAGAAGATCCGCTTCTGGACCACCCCCGTCGCCAATTGTTCGCAAGGCGAAGGTGCTTGCGTGCCCTACTACCGCTGGGTGTCCGATTACATCGGCGTGATCGGCGGTCGCTAAGCCGTCCAATGGCGGGACACCCCCCCGCCATGCCCATGGTGGGGGCCAGGTGCCCCTGCCGAACCCCCTCCGCTTTGGCGGCCAAAGGCCTTTGTCCATGACCCCTGCTGTGACCTTCCGCGCTGTCTCGCGTCATTTCGGGCCTGCTTCGGCCCCTGTAAAGGCTGTGGATGCAGTCGATCTGACCATTGCCGAAGGCGCGTTCTTTGCCATGCTGGGGCCGTCCGGGTCGGGCAAAACCACCTGCCTGCGGCTGATTTCGGGCTTTGAATCCCCCACTGCGGGCGAGATCTGCATCTTTGGGCAGAATGTCTCTGCCACCCCGCCGCACCTGCGCAATGTGAACACGGTGTTTCAGGATTACGCCCTGTTTCCGCACATGAACGTGCGTGACAACGTGGCCTATGGGCTGATGGTCAAGGGCATGGCCCGCGCCCAGCGCTATGCAAAAGCCGAAGAAATGCTGGCGGTGGTGCATCTGGATGCCTATGGCAGCCGCAAGCCCGGTCAGCTTTCGGGTGGTCAGCGCCAACGCGTCGCCCTGGCCCGCGCCTTGGTGAATGAACCCCGCGTGCTGCTGCTGGATGAACCCTTGGGCGCGCTGGACCTGAAACTGCGCGAGGCGATGCAGGACGAATTGAAAGCCCTGCAACAGCGTCTGGGCATCACCTTCGTCTTCGTCACCCATGATCAACACGAGGCCCTGTCGATGGCCGACAGCCTTGCCGTGTTCAATCAGGGCAGAATTGCCCAGATCGGCACGCCCAGCCAGATTTACACCCAGCCCAAAACCCGTTTCGTGGCAGATTTCGTCGGTTCGTCCAATGTCCTGCCCCCCGCCCTGACGGCCGAACTTGGCGGTCCGGCGCAATGGGCCAGCCTGCGGCCTGAATCGCTGCGCCTTGATCCGGCAGGCGCGATCAGCGGCACCGTTACGGCCATCCGCTATCTTGGCGCGGGCCACCGCATCAGCATCTTGACACAAGGTCACACCATCGCGGCCATCCTGCCCGCAGGCAGCCCCCTGCCCCAGCCCGGCAGCAGCATCCGGCTGGGCTTCGCCCCCGACGCCCTGCACATCATGGACAAAGCATGACCCGCCCCGCATTCACCTTGGTTCAAATACCCCCGCCGAAGGCTTCGGTTGTGGGGGGGGAAGCCTCCGGCGGGGATATTTTCCACCAGTATGAAAGGCAGGATCCGGCCCGGAATGGCAGGTCAACCAGATGACCGCAATCCGGCCCGCCACCTCGTTTGCCGACCGCCTGACCACCCTGTTCTGGCGCAGGCCGAAACTGCTGCTGGCGCTTTTGATCACGCCGCCGCTGTTGTGGCTGGGGGTGGTTTATCTGGGATCACTGGCGGCACTGCTGGTGCAGTCCTTCTACTCGATTGACGAGTTTTCCGGCATGGTGGTGCCCCAGTTCACCCTGAAAACCTATGCCGAGCTGCTGCGCCCGCAGAACTATGACATTATCCTGCGCACGCTGTTCATGTCCGCCGCCGTCACCCTCGGCTGCGCCATTCTGGCCTTTCCCATCGCCTATTACGCAGCCCGCTTTGCGCGGGGGCGCTGGAAGGCGGTGTTCTATCTGGGCATCATGCTGCCGCTCTGGTCGTCTTATCTTGTCAAGGTCTACGCGTGGAAGCTGATCCTTGCCAAAGAGGGCATCATCACCTGGGCCGCAGAGGCCACCCATACCAGCAGCATTCTGAACGCCATCCTGTCGATCCCCGGCATTGGCGGCGGGTCGCTGTCCACCAGCTATATCGGGATGTTTGCCGTGTTCACCTATGTCTGGCTGCCTTACATGATCCTGCCGATGCAGGCGGCGCTGGAACGGGTGCCGACCTCGATGCTGGAGGCGTCGCAAGACCTTGGCGCCACCCGCGCGCAGACCTTCCGCACCGTGATCCTGCCCCTGGCACTGCCGGGCGTGATCGCGGGGTCGATCTTTACCTTCTCGCTGACGATGGGGGATTACATCATCCCGCAGATCGTCGGCAATTCGGCCAATTTCATCGGCATGGCGG
>CAZCFC010000115.1:0-9106 GCA_964497815.1 uncultured Cypionkella sp. | reverse complement strand
TGATCGACACGATGAAGGAAAAGGGCATGCGCGACGATTACATCGTTCTGGTCGGCGGCGCGCCGCTGAACGAAGAATTCTCGAAGGCCATCGGTGCAGACGCCTATTGCCGTGATGCTGCCGTAGCCGTGGAAACCGCCAAGCAGTTCGTGGCGCGCAAGCACAACCAGATCGGCGCTTGATCTCTGCGTCCAACAGCTTCAGGCCCGGGCAACTGCCCGGGCTTTTTCATTGCCCCTTGGATTGGCCCCCAGCTTACCCCAGATTGGACAGATAAGGAGACAGCCATGCCCCTGACCCACTTTCTGTCGATCATCGCCGTCGTAATCCTTGCTGCGGGCGCAACCTTGCTTGGGGCGCAGGCTGTGGGGTTGCCCATGGGCGTCTTGGCCCTGCTGGCCTTGGGCGCGGCCCTTACCCTGCGGGCCGTCCTATGGCGTTGATCCCTGATGACATCACGCTGACCGAATCCGGGCTGCCCCCCGCACATCAGGGGCGCATCCTGCTGATTGCCTGTGGCGCGCTTGCACATGAGGTGCTGGCGCTGAAACGGCTGAACGGCTGGGATCATCTGGACCTGCAATGCCTGCCTGCCAATCTGCACCTGTGGCCCGACAAGATCACCGAAGCCGTGACGCGGTCGGTGGCCGAACACAAAGACAGTTACGGATCAATCTTCATCCTTTATGCCGATTGCGGCACAGGCGGGTTATTGCAGGAAAAATGCAAGGAACTGGGCGTGCAGATGATCGCTGGGCCACATTGCTATTCGTTTTTTGAAGGCAATGACACCTTTGCAGAACACGCTGATTCCGAAATTTCGGCATTCTACCTGACCGATTTTCTGGTGCGCCAATTCGATGCCTTCGTCTGGCGTCCAATGGGATTGGACCGTCACCCGCAACTGCGCGACATGTATTTCGGCAATTACACCAAGCTGGTTTATCAGGCCCAGACCAACGACCCCGCACTGGACAGCAAAGCCGAAGACTGCGCCCGACGCCTTGGACTTGCCTATGAGCGGCGCTTTACCGGATATGGCGACTTGGCGACCTTCATGGCACAGGCGGCAAAGGCCTGAAAATGCGCGCGGGCGGTTGGCAAGCCGTGCGCGCTCCCTTACCATGTCGGCATGGCATTATCCGAAGCATTGACAGATCTGCGTGGGTTTCTGGGCGACAGGTTGTCCACGGCCGCACCGATTTTGGCACAGCACAGCCAAAGCGAAAGCCACATCCGCGCCCGCATGCCCGATGCCGTGGCCTTTCCACAAGACAGCGATGAGGTGGCGCGGATCGCCGCAACCTGCGCCCGCCATGCCGTGCCGATTGTCGGCTGGGGGGCTGGCACCTCGCTTGAGGGGCACGCCTTGGCGGTGCATGGGGGGCTGACCGTTGATTTTCGCCTGATGAACAAGGTGCTGGCGGTCTATCCCGAAGACATGCAGGCGGTCGTGCAGCCCGGCATCAGCCGCGAACGCCTGAACGAAGAACTGCGCGATACCGGCCTGTTTTTCCCGGTCGACCCGGGCGCGAATGCCAGTCTGGGCGGCATGGCGGCCACGCGCGCCAGCGGCACCACGGCGGTGCGCTATGGCACCATGCGTGACAATGTGCTGGGCCTTGAGGTGGTGCTGGCCGGGGGCCGCGTGATCCGCACCGGATCGGCTGCGCCCAAATCCTCGGCCGGATATGATCTGACTGCGTTGATGGTGGGGTCCGAAGGCACGCTGGGCCTGATGACAGAACTGACCCTGCGCCTGCATGGCCAGCCCGAAGCGGTATCCGCGGCCAGTTGCGCGTTTCCGACCATTGGCGATGCGGTAAACTGTGTCATTGCCACCATGCAGTCGGGCATTCCGATGGCGCGAATCGAGTTTCTGGACGCCGCAGCCGTCGCCGCCTGCAACGCCTATTCGGGCACCACCCTGCCGCCTGCGCCGCAACTGCTGGTCGAATTCCACGGCTCTCCGACAGGCGTGGCCGAACAGGCCGAACGCTTTGGCGTGATTGCGCGGGAGTTTGGCAGCCGGGGCTTTTTGTGGGCAAAGGCGCAAGAAGACCGCGCCCGGCTTTGGCGAATGCGCCACAGCGCCTATCCGGCCATTCTGGCAACGCGTCCGGGGGCAACGGCGATCGTCACCGACGTTTGCGTGCCGATTTCCGCATTGGCCCAAGCCGTGGAAGAAACGCAGGCCGATATTGCCGACTCACCCATTCCGGGGCCGATACTGGGTCACGTCGGGGATGGCAATTTTCACGCCATCCTGTTGATCATGCATGATGATCCGACCGAACACGCGGTCGCACAGCGCCTTGCCACCCGCATGGCAGAACGGGCGCTGGCCCTTGGTGGCACCATCACGGGCGAACACGGGGTCGGATTGGGCAAGCTTTATCTGATGGGGGCGGAACATGGTCCGGCTTGGAGCGTGATGGGGCAGATCAAACGGGCGCTGGACCCGCACAACCTGATGAACCCCGGCAAACTGGTGCCGCAGAAATGAGCGCAGACGATTTCGCCCGCAGGTTCGCCGCAGCCTTTGGCGCACAGGACATAGAGGCATTGGCCGCATTGATCGCCGCCGATGGCACCGTGCTGACCTTGTCCGGCGCATGGGCTGAAGGCACGCAAACCGCCCGCGCCGCCTTTGCTGCCGAAGCATCCGGGCTATGCGCAAGGGCCAGGCTGGTGACAGGCAAGGGCGATGTCCTGCCCTTGGGGCCGGGCTTTGCGCTGGTGCGGCAGCGGTATGTGGTGACGGGCGCGATTGATGAAACCGGGGCCGAGTTGCCCCGCTTTGCCGCCATGCTGGTGGCCGTTCTGGCCAATGGCGTGGCAATCAGCCTGACCTTCACGGCGCTTCCGGGCTGACCACTTCAGACAGGTTCAGGGCGATAGCGGCCCTAATCCAACAACGCGCGGGCAGCATCGCGGGCGGCCTCTGTCACCTTGTCACCCGCCAGCATTCGCGCGATTTCCTCGATTCTGTCGGCTGCCGATAGCGCGGTCACGGTGGACAGGGTCTGCCCGTCCTGAACCCGCTTTTCGACGCGCCAGTGATGGCCCCCCAACGCCGCCACCTGAGGGCTGTGCGTGACAACCAGCACCTGCGCCCCACCCGCCAGCGCCTGCAACCGCCGGCCCACCGCATCCGCCGTGGCCCCGCCAACACCGCGGTCGATCTCGTCAAAGATCAAGGTCAAGCCGGGCGTGTCCCCCGTCAGACAGACCTTCAACGCCAACAAGAACCGCGACAATTCCCCGCCCGAGGCAATCTTGTTCAGCGCCCCCGAGGGTGATCCGGGGTTAGTGGCCACGGTGAATTGCACCGCATCCACCCCATCCGGCCCCGGTTCGGCCTGCGCCAATTCCGTCGTGAACACCGCCCGTTCCATCTTCAGGGGTGCCAGTTCCGCCGCCATCGCCGCATCCAGCCGCGCGGCAGAGGCCCGGCGCACCGCCGTCAAAGCACCAGCTTCCCGCACAAATGCAAGTTCTGCCTCGGCCACCGCGCGTTCCAGTTTGGCGATGCCCGCCGCACCGCCGTCAATCGCGGCAAGCCGGGCCCGCAACTGATCGGCAAAAGCGCCAAGATCATCGGGCAAGACGCCATGTTTGCGGGCCAGTGCGCGGATGGCGAACAGCCGTTCTTCCAGCGCCTCCAACTCACCCGGATTGAAATCCAGTTGCCGCAGGCAATCCTCGACGCCGGCCTGTGCATCGCCCAACTCGATCAAGGCCCGCCCCAAAGCGGACATGGCGGCATCAAGCTTGCCCTCTGCGCGGTCTGATGCGCCCTCCAGCCAGCGCAGCGCATCACGCAGCGTGCCTTCGGCGCCTTCCTGGGCAAGGGCGGCATTGGCACGCAGAATGTCGGCCCGAATCCGCTCGGCCCCCTGCATCGCGCGGCGGCGGGCATCCAAAGCGGCCTCTTCGCCCGGCTTTGGATCCAGCTTGTCCAGTTCGGCCACGGCATGACGCAAAAAGTCTTCTTCGACCTGCGCCCGGTCCAGCACGGCACGGGCCTGCGCCAATGCGTCGCGCGTTTGCGCCCGCGCCCGCCATGCAGCCCGCATACCCGCCAGATCAACCCCGGCAAACTGGTCCAACAGCGCCCGATGCCCGCGCGGGTTCAACAGGCCCCTGTCATCGTGCTGGCCATGCAATTCCACCAGGGTATCGGACAGATCGCGCAATACCTCGCCCGAGACGCGGCGGTCATTGACCCAGGCCTGCTTGCGCCCATCAGCCGAATTGACGCGGCGCAGGATCAGTTCATCCCCGGCCTCGATCCCCGCTTCGGTCAGCACACCCCGTGCGGCATGGCCGGCCGGCAGGTCGAATTCTGCCACCACTTCGCCCTGGGCCGCCCCGGCGCGCACCAGTTCGGCCCGGCCCCGCCACCCCAGCACAAAGCCCAGAGCGTCCAGCAAAATGGATTTGCCCGCCCCTGTCTCGCCCGTCAACACATTCAGCCCGGGGCTGAATTCCAGTGTCAGACGGTCGATGATCAGCACATCGCGAATATCAAGGCTGCGCAGCATGGCCCTGTCCTAAGCAGCCGTTGATCACAGCCACTCGCCCTTGATCATTTGCCGATAAGCCGAGGCCAGCCAGCTGTTGCCCTTGGCCTTGGGTTCCAGCCCCCGGCCTTTCAACACCTTGAAGCTGTCCTCATAAAATGGGCTGGACTGATAGTTAAAGCCCAGAATGGCCCCGGCGGTCTGCGCTTCATCCGTCAGGCCAAGCGCCAGATAGGACTCAACCAGCCGGTGCAGCGCTTCGGCGGTGTGGGTGGTGGTCTGAAAATCCTGCACCACCACGCGAAAGCGGTTGATGGCAGCGGTGTAATTGCCGCGCTTCAGGTAATAGCGCCCGATTTCCATTTCCTTGGCGGCCAGATGGTCAAAGGCCATGTCGAATTTCAGGATCGCAGACTTGGCATATTCGCTGTCGGGATAGGTTTCGATCACCCCCCGCAGCGCCTGCAACGCCTGAAAGGTCAGCCCCTGATCGCGGCCCACTTCGTCGATCTGGTCATAATACGACAGCGCCAGCAGATAGCTGGCATAGGCCGCATCTTCGTCACCCGGGTAGAATTCAAGAAAGCGCTGCGCGGCGGCGCGGGCCTCTTCGTATTCCTTCGACTGGTGCAGGGAATAGGCCTGCATGATCAGCGCACGCTTGGCCCATTCGGAATAGGGATACAGGCGCTCTACCTCCTGGAAATAAGACAAGGCCTCTTCAGGCTTGCCCTTGCCTTCCAGAATCACTTCACCGCGCTTGTAGATTTCTTCGGCGGTGTAGTTTTCAAGCGCAAGACCGGCGTCCTCTTTCGGACCGCAGGCCGCCATGGTGGCAAGAACAACGACCAAGCATAGCGCTTTGCCCGCCCGCAGCGTCTTGCCTGTCTGTCCGCCTGCCATCTTCCGCCTACCCCATTTGCCGCGCCGATGCCCCAAACGTGGGGCTGTGTTCGCCGCCTTTGGCCTCTCGTAGCACAGAAAATTCCGGGGCGCAAAACGGCTTTCGCCCTTGGACCTTAGGTTTCAGGTCCGTGCGGGAAGATCGCCACGGTGCACGCCCACTCCGGGCAGTTTTCCACCGGTCAAACCTTCACAATCCTGTTCCATCCAGGCCCCCGGCGTGGCGAACAATGCCCGCAGCAGACGGTTGGTCATGGCATGCCCGGCCCGCACGCCGGTATAACGGCCCAGGATCGGTGCACCGGCCAATGCAAGATCGCCCAAGGCATCCAGCATCTTGTGGCGGACAGGCTCATCCGGATGGCGCAGACCGCCGGGCGAAAGCACCTGATCGCCTTCAAACACCACCGCATTTTCCAGCGTGCCACCCAAAGCCAACCCACGGGCGCGCATCGCGATCACATCAGCATTGCGGCAAAATGTCCGGCTGTCAGACAATTCGCGCACGAAAGCCCCGTTCGCCATGTTCAGCTTTTTTGACTGGCGGCCAATAGCAGCCTCGGCAAAGTCGATGCGGAAGTCGATTTCCAGCATGTCCGATGGCTCCAGTCGCGCGACGGCATCGCCATCACGCACTTCCACCGCTTTCAGCACACGGATTGCGCGCGCAGGTGTATTCAATTCAACAATGCCGGCCGACAGAAAGCCGTCCACGAACGGCGCAGCCGATCCATCAAGGATTGGCACTTCAGGCCCGTCAATGTCGATGATCGCATTCTGAATGGCGCAACCGGCCAAGGCGGCCATCACATGTTCGATGGTTGACACCGACGTTCCGGCGGCATTGGCCACCAGCGTGCACAACCGCGAAGGCACAACCGCATCCCAGCGCGCAGGCACGCGGGCGCAGGCATCGGTCACATCGCTGCGGTGAAACCAGATCCCGTGATCAGCAGGCGCTGCGCGCACGGTCATGGTGACGGGCGCACCAGAGTGCAGGCCCAGACCCTTGAAGACAGCAGCGGTTTTCAGCGTGTGTTGCACCGAACTCTCCGAACGAAACCAATGGCAAACCGAATGGTCCGCGCAACAGTTAGGTAAGACTGTCTTAATCTTATCTCAACTCACTCTTTGTAACGGAGTGTAACAGGAAATCTGCCATTCAAGCCCTTGATTCAAAATGAAAAAGCCCGGCAGTGCCGGGCCCCTTCACAAGGATTGCAACACCCTTAGTTGGCTTGACGGCGCAGGAATGCCGGAATTTCGATGCGTTCCTGATCTGCGGACAGCTCTTGCTCGTCATCATAGGCGGTCACGGGCGGCTGTTGGCGGCCTGCCTGCGGACGTTCCTGTGCCGCTTCGGAATGCCCACCGGCCATGCGATTGATCAGGCTGCCGATCCCGAAACGCGGGCGCGGTTCGGCTGCGCGGGGGGCCGAAGCGGGTGCCCGTTGCGGCTGGGCTTGCGGGGCCGCCCGGCCAGCTTGCGCCGGTGCCTTGCTGACCGCGGCTTGCAGACGCGCCAAAGCCTCGGGTGACGGGGTGCCAGCGGCGCGCGGACGCGGGGCGACAAAGGATGCGGCATCCGCGTCATGGGCAGACGCCATCGGAGCGGTTGCACGCGGCTGCATGGTTTGCTGCGGTGCGGGCTGCTGCGCACGGTAAACCGGCGGCGGCAGATCATCATCCAGCATCTGCTCGGGCTCGCGGCGCTGCGGCTGATAGGCGGGCTGGTGCTGCTGCGCGTCGTGGAACAGGTCTTGCGCCGGGGCTGCGGGCTGTTGCATCTGAGCAGGTGCCGCCATCGGTTGCACAGACATCGTCAGCTTTGGTTCAGGTGCCGCAACAGGAGCGGGCGCAAGCGGGGCCGCCATCGACCGACGGGTGATCGCAGGCTCGGCGCGGTTCTGGCTGACGTCGATGCCGGTGGCGACCACAGACACGCGCAGGGTGCCTTCCATCGACGTATCCAAGGTCGAGCCCACGATGATGTTCGCGTCGGGGTCAACCTTTTCGCGGATGATATTGGCCGCCTCGTCCAGCTCAAACAGCGTCAGGTCATAGCCGCCAGTGATGTTGATCAGCACACCCTTGGCACCGTGCAGGCTGATTTCGTCCAGAAGCGGGTTGGCGATGGCCTTTTCGGCGGCCTCAACGGCGCGGTTGTCGCCGGTGGCCTCGCCGGTGCCCATCATCGCCTTGCCCATTTCGTCCATCACCGCGCGCACGTCCGCGAAATCAAGGTTGATCAGGCCCGGACGCACCATCAGATCGGTCACACCCTTGACGCCCTGATACAGCACATCATCCGCCATCGCGAAGGCTTCGGTAAAGGTCGTGCGCTCATTCGCCAGACGGAACAGGTTCTGGTTCGGAATGATGATCAGGGTGTCGACAACCTTTTGCAGCGCCGTGATGCCGTCTTCGGCCTGCTTCATCCGCTTGTTGCCCTCAAACTGGAAGGGCTTGGTCACGACGCCCACGGTCAGCACGCCCAGTTCCCGCGCGGCCTGCGCAATGATCGGGGCCGCCCCGGTGCCGGTGCCGCCGCCCATGCCAGCGGTGATGAAGCACATGTGCGCGCCAGCCAGGTGATCGACGATTTCTTCAATGGTTTCTTCGGCGGCAGCCGCGCCCACGGTCGGGCGCGCCCCGGCCCCCAGACCTTCGGTCACTTTCAGACCCATCTGGATTTTCGACGCCGCCTTGCTTTGCTGCAAAGCCTGCGCATCGGTGTTGGCGACAACGAATTCGACCCCTTCGAGGTTCTTTTCGATCATGTTATTGACCGCATTGCCCCCCGCACCACCAACGCCGAACACCGTGATGCGCGGCTTCAGCTCTTCACGCTGCGAGGTCATGATCAGGTTCAATGCCATTTTGTGTCCGCCTGTTTATTGTAGGCGGTTGCGCGCCGCCGGTTGCCGTCTCGATCTTACAAACACCCGTCCCAAAGAGCTTGCTTGCCGAATTAGAGTGGATTTTATCCACAGACGCCGCCGAGGTCACGTAAAAAAGTCACATCCCCCGCAAAATATGGGGGAAGCGTGGCCTTTTTAAGCAGGATTTCGCCGGAGACGCAGGATGTAGCGGATCACCAGTTGTCCTTGAACCACCGCATGGCACGTTTGATGGACCGCGCCGGGTAGCGTTCGGTGGGAATGTCGAAATCCCACCATTCATCCTGGGGATGGGCCGCGAACAGGCACAGCCCGACCGCGCTTGAAAATGCCGCGCCTGTCGCTGCCTGCGGCAGACCTTGCACCCGCAGAGGGCGCCCCATGCGCACACGTTGGCCCAGAATGCGGCTTGCCAAACCGTCAAGCCCGGGAATCTGGCTGGCACCGCCGGTCAGCACGATCTGCTGGCTGGGCAGGCTGTCAAATCCTGCCGCATCCAGCCGCGCACGCACCTCTTCCAGCACTTCTTCCACGCGGGGGCGCATGATGCCGATCAGTTCGGTGCGGCTGATCTGGCGACGGTCTTTTTCCCAGTCGCCGCTGTCGCCGCCCATCTCGATCATCTCGCGGTCATCCATGCCTGTCGCATGCACGCCGCCGTGCTTGGTCTTGATGCGCTCGGCCACCGCCATCGGCACTTGCAGGCCCTTGGAGATGTCGGAGGAGACGTGATCGCCGCCCATGCGCACGGCATCGGCAAAGATCATGAGCTTTATA
>CAZCFC010000114.1:0-9142 GCA_964497815.1 uncultured Cypionkella sp. | reverse complement strand
TGCCGTATTGGTCGTTCAGCATCCACGCCCACATCTTGGCCGACACGATGGTCGGGATCGCCCATGGGATCAGAATGGCGGCGCGCACAAGGCCACGGCCCTTGAATTCGGCGTTCAGCACCAACGCCACGATCAGCCCCAGAATGGTTTCGCACAGCACCGAGGCGACCGAGAATTTCACGGTGTTCCACACCGCATTCCACCAGGCCGGATCCACCAGCGTACCGCGATAAATCACCTTGCCCGACGCCAGCGTGCTGACCTTCAGATAATTGTCAAAGCCGATCCACTTGCCGCCATACAGATTGTTCAGCGAGGTGTCGGTGAACGAAAACCAGATCGTTCGTAGCAACGGCCAGGCCGCGACGCAAAACAGCGCCAGCAACATGGGCGCCAGAAACCAGAACGCGGCGGCCTGGCGCTGCTGTTGCAGGCTTTTGCCGCTGTTCCGTCCGGCGACGGCATTCGCAGTTGTCATGGTATCCCCCCTTAAACCGGCCCCCCCTTTGGGGCCGAAAATGACAGTGGGGCGACGGGGTGCAGGATTTGCGCGCAAATCCCCCCGCCGCCCCACTTCAAGGCGTGTGAGCGGGCCGGGAGGATTACCAGGCTTCGCCTTTCAACTCGGTCAGATCAGCTTCCAGCAGTTCCAGGTTTTCGGCAGCCGTGCCATTGCCCGACAGGGTGGCGTGAACCGCCGACCAGAACTTCGAGGACACCTCGTTGTACTTGCCAAGCGTCGGTGCCGACGGGCGCGGAACGGCGTTCAGGAACACGTCTTTCCACTGCGGAATGATCGGCTGTGCGGCAGCGATGTCGGCATCGTCATACAGTGCCACGATCGTCGGCAGGTTCGATTCCGCAATCGCGCGCTGCTTTTGCGCCTCGGGGACAGACAGATACATCGCCAGCGACACCGCCGCTTCCTGCTTGGTCGAGTACTTGGACACAGCCACGTTCCAGCCACCCAGCGTGGCGGCCGAGGTATCACCCTCTGCGCCAACCGGCAAAGTGGTCACGCCGAACAGATCCTTGACAGCCGAGTCAGCGCCGTTGCCCAGACCATAGGCGTAGGGCCAGTTGCGCATGAACGCGGCATTGCCGGTCTGCCAGACGCCACGGGCTTCTTCTTCCTGATAGGCCAGAACGCCAGCCGGCGAAATCGTGCCAACCCAGCCCTTGACGGTTTCAAGCGCCTCAACAGCCTTCGGGTTGTTGATCGAAATCGTGCCATCGGCTTCGACGATCTGACCGCCGCCGAACGACTTCACCCACTCCAGCGCGTTGCAGGTCAGGCCTTCATAGGCGTTGCCCTGCCACACGAAGCCGTGGAAATCGGCCTTGCCGGCGGCGCGCTCGCCGTCCTGCACGGTCTGTGCGGCAACCGTCAGCTCGGCCCAGGTTTTCGGTACGGCAACGCCGTACTTTTCCAGCAGATCCTTGCGGTAATACAGCGCCGGTGCATCGGTAAAGATCGGCAGCGCAACCAGCTTGCCGCCCACGGTTTGCGACTGGATGATGGACGGGAAATGCGTCGGGGCCAGATCCTTGGCCACTTCGGTCAGATCGACAAAATGGTCAGCCAGTTGCGGCGCCCAGATCACGTCGGTCTGATAAAGGTCGATGTCGGCGGTGCCGGCGGCCAACCAAAGGCGATATTGCGCGAACTGGTCGGTGGTCGAGGCGGGCATCGGCACCATGGTCACGGTGTGGCCCGTGGCGTCTTCCCACGGCTTGACCAGCGTCTTGAAATTCTCGACGGCATTGCCGACAGCGCCGGACACGTAGAACACTTCGTCCGCCAGAACCGGCGCACCCAAAGCGCTGACGATTGCCACGACTGCCGCGGACCGCAAAGCACGGCCTTTGAAACCAAAGGACATGGTATTCCTCCTTGTTGATTTTTATGCGCCACAAGGGCGCGTCCCTGTCACAAAACGCCCCATTTTCCTTTTCAAACGAAAAGGCCTCCCGAAGCGTTTGCATGGCCTTTAGCGCGAACACGGGCGGACTGTCAACGATTCTCGCCTCAAAGCGCTTTCAAATTCATGGCCCATCTTGTCAGATCACGCGGCGGTTTCAGGGCGTTCCACAGCCTGACACCGCTTTATCAACGGGCAGCAAAGCCACGGCACCATGCCGCCGCACAACGGCCCAGATACCTGTCAATTGCCTGTTTTAAAATGATTTTTGTTCATCGTCATGATGAATCCACCGCCCACCAAAGCACCCAAACCGCTTTCAGAAATGGCCACCATCCCGCAGTGCCGCCCCCCGCACTGTGCAAGTTGTTGCGCTTTGGAAATGCCGCGCCCCACGCGGTCAGGCAAGATGGCGGCAAGCCGGTCCCTTGCCGCGCAAGCCGTCAGTCCGCGCCGGAAATCGGCCACACTCAATGGCCGCGCACAGCGACAAACCGCCCGCGTCGGGCAGAGATGACGCGTTGAAATCCTGGACAGCGCCCTCGGCCCGGCTTGGGGGCGGCTTTCGCCAAAGGCGTTTTGAATGCGCGGCAGGCAGGCGCGCGATGCAATGTGAAACGGTGCGGATGGCCGCCGAAAATCGCGGCAGGTCGGGGCCATGAATTGGGGGGCGCCCCCCCTGACCCGGGCACGGCGCAGCACATGCCCTTTCGGGCGACGCCCCCTGTGCGCGCGGGACACCCGGTGTGAAACGGCGGCATGGCCCAACCGCCCCCATGCCCCAAAACGCACAAAGCGGGCACAAGGCCCGCTCTGACGTCCGAAGTCAGTCTTGCTTCAGCGGCACTCGGGGTGCTCTGCGATGTCATGCGCCGAGTCACAGCCCGAGCCGCCCTTGACGCGCTTTTTCTTGCGCTTTTCCACCGAGGCGGTGGCCAAGTCCGTGATCGAATACACACCATCGGCCATCACGGCCGCATGGGCGGCCCCGGTCAACGACAGGGCAAACAAGGCAAGCGTGGCGGTCAGGATCAGGGTTTTCATCATCAGGCTCCTTGATGGGGTTACTGACGTCAGATTACCCCCGACCAGACCCGCACCACAGGGACCAAAGGCCGCCGATCTGACAACCACGGCCCGGACCATAGTCCGAAACCGCTAATCCTTCAGATGCTCGCGTGCCAGCATCGCCGCCTCGACCCGATTGCGGACCTGCAGCTTTTGCAGGATCGAGGTCATGTAATGCTTGACTGTCTTTTCCTGGATCGACAGATCCCGCCCCACTTCCTTGTTGCTTTTGCCCTGCGCGACCAGCTTCAGGATATCCTCTTCACGGCGCGACAATTCGGCAAGCGGATTGGCGGGTTGCCCGCCCTTGGCCCGCATCGCCACCAGCAACCGCCCCGCCAATCCGGGCGAAACGTAGGACTGCCCCGCCGCCAGATCCCGCACCAGCGCCACCAGCTCTGACGCGCCCACCCCTTTCAGGATATAGCCCAAAGCCCCCATCCGCAGCGCCGCCATCAAATCGCCATCCTCTTCCGAGGCGGTCAGCATCGCCACAATCGGTGGCTTTTCCATCTGCATGATCCGCTGCAAGGCACCAATGCCACCGCCGTTGGGCATCGAGATGTCCAGCAGCACCAGATCAGGCTGCAACGCTTGGCACAGCAGGGCGGCCACGGCACCATCCTGCGCCTGCCCCACAATATCAATGCCGCCCGCATCAATCAGCGTGCGCGCCACGCCGTCACGGTAGATCGGATGATCGTCCGCCAGAACCAACCGAATATCTGTCATGTACTACCCTTTAAATCCAGCGTCATCGTTATCTCAGCCCCACCACTTACCCTGTTTCGCAGCTCGACATGGCCGCCCAGACTTTCCACGCGGTTCACCAGACCGGGCAGGCCCAACCCTTCGTCATCGACGGCCAAAGTCGGCGGCAGATCGGCGAACCCATCGCCCCGATCCAGCACTGACAGCGTCAGCACATCGCGGCTGACCGTCAGCTGCACCTGCTGCCCCTGCCCGTCGGCATGGCGCCAGGCGTTGGTCAGCCCTTCCTGCACAAAGCGGAACGCGCAAATTTTCACCGCCAAAGGCAGATCGGCCCGCCCGCCCAGATCACAGGCAAACCCCACCTCTGTTCCGGTGCGCGCGGCATGCGCATCCACCAGCGCGCGCAGAATATCCTCGACTGACTTGCGATCAATATCCGGCAGCGACACCCCGCGCGCAATGTTGCGCAACTCGACAAGGCTGTCCCTGACCGCCGCCTCGATGGCCTGCACATCGGCCTGCACGCGGCCCGGTGGCACCTGCGCCCGCAGCGCGTCCAGCCGCAGCGCCGCGAACCCCATCAGTTGTGCCGGACCGTCGTGAATATCCGCCCCGATCCGCCGCAAGGCCTGATCATTCATCGCTGAAAACCGCGCCGCCGCGCCCTGCACCCGCAGGCGCAGCGCCAGATTGCGCCCCGACATATCCTTCAGCGCCATCACTTGCGCGTCAATCGTGCGGCTGCCGCGCAGCACGATCACGAACAAGACGCCCCCGATCAGCGTCATCACCCCCGCAACCGACGCCCACGCCACCGCCCGCACCCGCGCCAGATCGGCCTTCAGCTGCAAACCGATCTCATAGAACTCGGCCACGGCAATCACCCGGCCACTGGCTACCTCGCGGATCGGGCTGTAAATCTCAAGCAGAGGCAGTTCCATGGCATGTTCGGCCACGTCTTCCTGATCGCCGGTGTCATCGAAATCGGCACGCACTTCGCCTTGCCATGCCAGTTTCAGGTTGTCCGTGACGGCGAAAGTCTGCCCGACCAAAGCGGTGTTGGACGCATCCACCAGCAATCCACCCTTGCGCCAGATCTTGAACGACACCACCCGCTGCCCCAAGGCGGTTTCGTCCAGCAGCCGCCCGATTTCGGCCCGCGATCCGGCGGTCAGACTGTCTGTCGTCGCCAGATCCTGCGTCAGCGGGGCCAGAAAGCTTTCCATATACAGCGCCGTGGCGTTGGCCGCATTGCGCACCACCACATCCTCGACCCGCCGCGACACGAAAGAGCCAACCAGCAGCGCCGACACCAGCATAACCACGCCGCCCGCCAATGCGAACTGCCGTGCCAACGAAAGATCAGATCAAGCACAAGGGGGCAGTGAAGCGGACAAGGACAACTCCGGTTCCGTGCAGATTACACCGGCTCAAAGCATTGCCCAAACGTACGTTTCGCACATAAATTGTGCGGTGGTGCAGGGTTACCCCAAATGTCCCTGCACAAAGGCCACAATATCACTGGCCGGCCGCGCGCCCGCCAGCCGCGCCACCTCGCGCCCGCGCCTGTACAGGATCAGCGCCGGAATACCCTGAATCCGCGCGCGTTGCGCAATTGCCGGGTTGTCCTCGGTGTTCAGCTTGGCCAGTCGCGCCCGCCCGGTCAACGTCTTGGCCGCCTTGACAAATTCCGGTGCCATCGCGCGACACGGTCCACACCAGGGTGCCCAGTAATCAACCAGCAACGGCATCTCGTCGCCGCGCGTGGCCTTGTCATGCGCGCCCGCGTCCAGCTCTATCACGCGGCCATCCGCCAAAGGATCACCGCAGGATCCACATTTCGGCACATCGCCCAGTTTGGCCACAGGCACCCGGTTCATCTGCCCACATGTGGCGCAACACAGTTTCACAGCGTCAGCCATGGCACCCCCTACATTCCGCTTTCTGCATACATAAGGACGCCCGGCCCGCGTTCAAGCCTTACAGCAGATCCTCTTCCTCGCCGGTCACGTCAACGCCCATCGCCTCCAACCCCGACTCAAGGTTTTCTGCCAGATGCGGCATGCCCATCAGATAGTCTTCGGTGGGCGTGCTGGCCTCGGCCACAGCCGTTGCGACCGCTTCGGCAAAGTCCTCGGGTTCGAACGCGCCGCGCCCGACCCATGCCAGCGCCGTCAGATGCGCCTTTTCATCGTCATTCAGCCCGGCGATGAAAGCGCGCAATTCCGCCTCGGCCATCGGGCCTTCGCGCGATTGAAAGATGATCTGAACCACTTTGGCGGGGATGATTTCAAGCATGATGGCCTCCATTTTCGGCCATCCTAGGCCCCTGCCCCTGATATGCCAATGACCTGGATCAGCCACACCGCCAAACCATAGCCCGCCGAGCCGGCCAAGGTTGCCCCCACCACCGACCGCGACGCCGCATAAACCGCCAGCACCGAAGCGATACCGGCGATCAAAGGCAAAGGCACACCCTGCGCCACCATCGGCACCACCGACGCCACAAACAACGTCGCAATCGCCGCCGGGCCAGTCGCCGCCAAAAAGCGCGCCAGCAGCCCGTCAGGGGCCATATCCGACAGATCCAGTTTCGTCGGAATGAACCGGAACGCCCAGGTGAACGCCCCGACGATCAGGGCCAACAGCAATATCTCAGCGCGCATGCGGCACCTTGCGCAACAGCCCGGCCACCGCCCCCGTGATCATGCCCGCCAATATTCCGGCCGTACCGGACCACAGCAACGTCACCGCCACCGTCGCCACAGTGGCCACCGCAATCACCGGCAGTTGCACCCGAGACAGGATCGACAGCAGCAGCGCCAGAAACAGCGCCGGCAACATGAACCCCAACGCCGCGTCCAACACCGGCCAATCCTGCAACGCCGCCCCTCCGGCAAAGGCCCCCAACGCCGTTCCGGTCAGCCAAGACCCATAGGCCCCGATGCCCAATCCGAACATGAACGGCTCGGAGTAAACCGCCTTGCCCCGGGCCAACGCCCCCAATGCCGCCCCAAACACTTCGTCTGTCAGCCCATAGGCCCAGGCCCAGGCGTGCCGCGTCCGCGCCCCCGGCCCTGCGCGCCGGATCAACGCCGGACCGTAAAGGACATGCCGCACATTCATCGCCACCAGCGTGAAGGCCGCCACCAGAACCGGAGCGCCCCCGGTGATCAGAGCCAGCGCCAGAAACTGCGCCGCCCCCGCATAGATGATCAAAGACAGCCCAAACGCCTCGATCCCCGACAACCCCGCACGGGTCGCCGCCACGCCAAATGAAAACGCAATTGGCAGATAGCCCAAGGCGATCGGCAAGGCCGTGATCAGCCCGGTGACAAAGCTGGATTTCGAAGGATGCACTGACATGGGGGCCAGACCTATCGGCCCGCCCCCCGCATTGTCAACGTCATGCGCAAAGCCATACGCAGGCCATACGCGCAGCAGACGCTATTCCGCCGCCTCCATATAGCTTTCCAGCGGCGGACAGATGCAAACCAGGTTGCGGTCGCCATAGACGTTATCCACCCGACCAATCGGCGGCCAGTATTTGTCCACCCGGAACGCCCCCGGCGGGAAAGAGCTCATTTCCCGCGGGTACTGGCGGGTCCAATCCGCCACAAGGTCTGCGACCGTATGAGGAGCATACCGCAAGGGGCTGTCTTCGCTGGATATTTCGCCATTCTCAACACTGCGGATTTCCTCACGGATCGCCAGAAGTGCTGTGATAAACCGGTCAATCTCGGCCTTGGTTTCGGATTCCGTCGGTTCCACCATCAGTGTTCCCGACACAGGCCAGGACATTGTGGGCGCATGAAAACCGTTGTCAATCAATCGCTTGGCGATGTCGTCCACCGTCACACCCACATCGGCAAAGGGGCGGGTGTCCAGAATACACTCATGCGCCACCCGGCCCTTATTGCCCATGAACAGGATCGGATAAGACCCGGCCAGCCGCGCCGCGATGTAGTTGGCGTTCAAGATCGCCACCCGCGTCGCCTGCGTGATGCCCTCACCGCCCATCATCAGGCAATACGCCCACGAAATCAACAGGATAGACGCCGATCCAAACGGCGCTGCGGAAACCGGACCTTCGGCGCCGCCGGTTTCCGAATGCCCCGGCAGATAGGGCGCAAGGTGCGCCTTTACCCCGATCGGCCCCATCCCCGGCCCACCGCCGCCATGTGGAATGGCAAAGGTTTTGTGCAGGTTCAGGTGGCTGACGTCTGAGCCGATTTCCCCCGGCTTCACCAACCCCACCAGCGCGTTCATATTGGCCCCATCCAGATAGACCTGCCCGCCAAATTCATGGGTGATACGGCATATATCGCGGATGGTTTCTTCAAATACACCATGGGTAGACGGATACGTGACCATGCAGGCGGCCAACCGATCCCCGGCCGCCACCGCTTTGGCATGGAAATCTTCCATATCCACATCGCCGTTCGGCATGCCCTTGACGACCACAACCTCCATCCCCGCCATTTGCGCCGAGGCAGGGTTGGTGCCATGCGCCGATACCGGGATCAGACAGATGTTGCGCTTTTCTTCTCCGCGCGCACGGTGATAGGCCTGAATGGTCAGCAGCCCCGCATATTCCCCCTGCGCGCCCGAATTGGGCTGCATCGAAAACGCGTCATAGCCGGTGATCTCGCACAGCTTGTCGGACAAGTCCTCAATCGCCTCGCGGTAGCCAAGCGCTTGATCTGCCGGGATAAACGGATGCAAAGATCCGAACTCGGGCCAGGTGATCGGCATCATCTCCGCCGCCGCGTTCAGCTTCATCGTACAGGACCCCAAGGGGATCATCGCACGGTCCAATGCCAGATCGCGGTCCGACAACCGCCGCATATAGCGCATCATTTCCGACTCGGCCCGGTTCATGTGGAACACCGGATGGGTCAGGTATTCGCTTTGCCGCAGCATGGATTCGTCAAACCCCAACTCGGCCTTGGCCGGTGGCGCGTCGCTGATGCCAAAGGCCCGCAGCACGCGGCGCAAAACGTCCTCGTTGCTGGTCTCATCCAGAGAAATCCCGACATGATCGCGCCCGACCTTGCGGAAGTTAAGCCCCTCCAGCCGCGCCGCCGCCAGAATGCCGGCCTGCCCCACACCCACCTCGACCGTGATGGTGTCAAAGAACTGCTTTTGCGGCAGACTTGCCCCCGCATCGCGCAAGGCCTTGGCCAAACGCACCGTAAGCCCATGAACACGCTCGGAAATCGCCCGCAGTCCTTTCGGGCCGTGGAACACCGCATACATGCTTGCCATCACCGCCAGCAGGGCCTGCGCGGTGCAGACGTTGCTGGTGGCCTTTTCGCGCCGGATGTGCTGCTCGCGGGTTTGCAGGGCCAGGCGATAGGCCTTGTTGCCATGGCTGTCGATCGACACCCCCACGATCCGCCCCGGCATTTGCCGCTTATGCTCATCCTTGCAGGCGA
>CAZCFC010000113.1:0-9256 GCA_964497815.1 uncultured Cypionkella sp. | reverse complement strand
ACGGCAGCCTGACCGTGCGCGACAACGGTCGCGGCATTCCGGTCGATCCGCACCCGAAATTCCCCGACAAGTCGGCGCTGGAGGTGATCCTTTGCACGCTGCACTCGGGCGGGAAATTCAACGGCAAGGCCTATGAAACCTCGGGCGGCCTGCACGGTGTCGGCTCGTCGGTGGTGAACGCGCTGTCGGACCGCATGGATGTAGAGGTGGCCCGCAACAAGGAACTTTACGCGCAATCGTTTTCGCGTGGCAAACCGCTTGGCCCCATTGCAAAGGTTGGCGCCGCCCCCAACCGCCGTGGTACAAGCGTGACCTTCCACCCCGACGTGCAGATTTTCGGCTCTCACCACTTCCGACCGTCGCGGCTGCTGCGGATGGTCAGATCGAAGGCCTATCTCTTTTCGGGCGTGGAAATCCGCTGGAAGTCCGCCATCCCGGATGGCGACACGCCGATGGAGGCAAGTTTCCACTTTCCGGGCGGACTTGCCGACTATCTGTCAGATACGCTTGAGAAAACCACGACATACGCAGACCGCCCTTTTGCAGGAAAGGTGTCGTTCCAAGAGAAATTTCAGGTGCCCGGTTCGGTGGAGTGGGCAATCAACTGGAGCCCGGTCCGCGACGGCTTTCTGCAATCCTATTGCAACACCGTGCCCACGCCCGAAGGCGGCACCCACGAATTCGGTTTTTGGAGCGCGATCCTGAAAGGCATCCGCGCCTATGGAGAATTGACCAAAAACCGCAAAGCCGAATTGATCACCCGCGATGATATGCTGACCGGAGGCTGCGCGCTGATATCGGTATTCATCCGGGAACCGCAGTTCGTTGGCCAGACGAAAGACCGTCTGGCCACCGAAGAGGCCACGCGTTATGTCGAAAACGCGGTGCGCGACCATTTTGACAATTGGCTGGCATCAGATACCAAATCCGCAGGTGCCATCCTTGATTTTCTGGTGCTGCGCGCCGAAGAGCGGTTGAAGCGCAAACAGGAAAAGGAAACCCAACGCAAGACGGCGACGAAAAAGCTGCGCTTGCCGGGTAAATTGACGGATTGTTCATCCAAAACCCGTGACAATACCGAATTGTTCATCGTCGAAGGGGATTCGGCAGGCGGGTCGGCCAAAGGCGCGCGGGATCGGGAAACCCAAGCCATCATGCCGCTGAAGGGTAAAATCCTGAACGTGCTGGGGGCAGCATCGGGCAAACTGCACGACAACTCGGAAATCCGCGATATTTGTGAGGCCTTGGGCGTGCAAATGGGCACGAAATTCCGGGTCGATGATTTGCGCTATGATAAAATCGTGATCATGACCGACGCAGATGTGGACGGCGCGCATATCGCCAGCCTGCTGATGACGTTTTTCTTCACCCAGATGCGGCCGTTGATTGACAAAGGGCACCTCTATCTGGCCTGCCCGCCGCTGTACCGCCTGACCCAAGGCGCGCGTCGGATGTATGTGGCGGACGATGCAGAAAAGGAAATCTGGTTGGCCAAGGGTCTGGGTGGCAAAGGTAAAATCGACGTGCAGCGGTTCAAGGGCTTGGGCGAGATGGACGCCAAAGACCTGAAAGACACCACGATGAACCCCCTGACCCGCAAACTGATCCGCGTGTCGATCGACGAGGACGCACCGGGGGAGACGGGCGATCTGGTCGAACGACTGATGGGGAAAAAGCCAGAGTTGCGGTTCCAGTATATTCAGGAAAACGCCCGGTTTGTGGAGGAGTTGGATGTTTGATGTTATTTCAACTCTTGATTGACAACGAAACTGTTGAAAAAGCAAAAAGTCTCTGCTTGGCGCAGCAGTTGTATTGCTTATATTCGCTGCTGTAAATTTTCTGTCTGATGAAATGTCTTTCTTTGGTGTGAAAGTTTTAATATCCCAAGACAAGATGGTTACTTTGGGCGCTTAGGAATAGGATTTCTCTTCGTTCTGTTTCTTCTTCGACTCGCGCCTACCGTTTTGGATTGGCTTGTATCAAAAAATCAAAAAGACCATGATCTGTGGGCGAAGTCAGCTCGCCTCATTCCCGGAGCCACCTAATCCTGAAGAAGACGACTACCAGAGCCTTGGGAACAATCGTTTTATGAAGACCGGAAGCACCGAGAACACCGTGTTATAGATTAGTGCGGCATCGAGACGCTACCACAGCAGGAATCGCAATCTGATTGAATTATTTGATGCCAGTCATTTTCTCACTCTTGGCCATTATAAATCCCTACGCCCTGAGCCAACTACGCGAATATCTCACAAGTTAAGGTGCAGTAGATACCCCTTGACGTCCCACACCCCAAAGCTGCACGCTCTGCCAAAATCAACCGGAGCGCGCCATGGCCTATGTCTTTTCCTCACCCGCGGGCCTGCTTACGCTGTTTGCGCTGGGGACAGAGGCGGCGATTGCGCTGATCCTGTCGATCGCCACAGGCCTGTCGGAATTTCACAAGGACGTTCTGGTGCTGTTCGCCGTGGGGTTTCCTGTGGTGATCCTGGTCATCATCTGGTCGATGCTGGCCACCCGGACGAAAGAGGATCCGCCTATTTGACTTGAATGGATTTCAGATATTCCGCCAGTGCCACCAGACGTATCGGAGTCGGCGTTTCAATGCCATCGCCGCCGTCATAGGGCACGGTTTCACCCTCTAGCAGCGGCCCGAAATCTGGCATGATCCCGCGGGCTTTGGCACCGGAATAGCCCCAGATCTGCGCCATCACGCGGGTGGTTGGGAAGGCACCCTTGTTGCGCGCCGCAAGCCGGGTCAGGTCGGCGGGTTTCTTCGCAAGATCACCGACCATCTCGCCATCGCCTTTGCCACCTGCGCCGTGACAGGCCGAGCAATAGACAGCGTAATCTTCGGCTGCGGTGGCCCCTTCGGTGGCGCGGCCCTGCGGAACGCAGGCCGAAAGCGCCACGGCGATCAGAATTGCGCTGTGCATCTTCATCTAAACCACCCTGCCCTGTTCCAGACGCACAACGCGATCCATCCGCGCGGCCAGTTCCATGTTATGCGTCGCGATCAGCGCCGCCAACCCGGTTTCGCGCACCAGCGTCATCAGCGCGGCAAAAACCTGATCCGAAGTAGCGGGATCAAGGTTGCCCGTCGGCTCATCCGCCAGCAGCAGCCGGGGCTTGTTGGCCAGCGCGCGGCAGAAGGCGACCCGCTGTTGCTCGCCCCCAGACAAGGCCGCAGGACGGTGTTCAGACCGCGCAGCCACACCAACCTTGCCCAGCAGTTCGCGGGCGCGATCTTCGGCTTCGTCCTTGTCTACGCCATTGGCCAATTGTGGGATAACTACATTTTCCAGCGCCGAAAACTCGGGCAGCAGGTGGTGAAATTGATAGATAAAGCCAACCTCGCCCCGCCGCGCCTCGGTCCGTGCCTTGTCCCCCAGTCCGACCATATTGCGCCCACCCAAGGCGACCGAGCCTTCGTCAGGCGTGTCCAGCAGCCCCGCAATGTGCAGCAGCGTCGACTTGCCTGCGCCGGAAGGTGCGACCAATGCCACGACTTCGCCTCGCGCCACCTCAAGTGTCGCCCCCCGCAACACGGCCACTTCGGACGGCTTGCGGCGGTTGTAGACCTTTTCGATCCCGGCAAGTTCCAGTGCAAATTCATTCATAGCGCAGCGCCTCAACGGGGTTCATGCGGGCGGCACGGCGGGCCGGAAAGATGGTGACGATGAACGACAGACCCAACGACAGGGCCACCGCCGACATCACATCGCCAAACTGCAGCTTGGCGGGCAGCGCGTAGATGCCACGGATCGACGGGTCCCAGACATCGCCGCCCGTCACCATGTTCACGAAGGCCACGATGCTGTCGATGTAGATCGCAAACAGGCAGCCCAGGGTGACACCCAACAGCGTGCCGACAACCCCGGTGAAGGCCCCGCAGATGAAGAAAATCCGCAGGATCGACCCCTCTGTCAGCCCCATGGTGCGCAGAATGCCGATGTCGCGGCCTTTGTTCTTCACCAGCATGATCAAACCGGAAATGATGTTCATCGCGGCGATCAGCACCAGAATGGACAGGATGATGAACATCACATTGTCCTCTATATCCAGCGCCCGCAGGAAGGACCCGGCACTGTCGCGCCAGGTCCATAGCAGCGCATCCGGCCCGCCCACCTGCATCAGGGCCGGGGTATAGCCGTCGACCGACTCGGGGTTTTGAACCATCAGCTCGACCTCATCCGCAAAACCTTCGCGGTTGAAAAACGCTTGGGCGTCCGAAAAAGGCATGTAAATCCGGGTCTTGTCGATATCCCACCGGCCCGCCGTGAACACGTAGACCACGGTATAGGCGTTCACGCGCGGGCTGCTGCCAAAGGCGGTTTTCACGCCCGAAGGTGCGATCAGCCGCAATTTGTCGCCCACCGTCACACCCAACTCGCGGGCAATCCCCGAACCGATGGCAATGCCGTCGTTGAATTGTTCAATGTCGCCGTAAGCATCCGCACCGATGCCGACGCGGGGAATGGTTTTCAGATCTTCCAACCGAATGCCGAACACTTCGGCACCGTTCGCGCCCTCACCCGCCGTCACCATGACCTGACCTTTGATCAGGGGGGCTGCGCGGGTCACGCCGGGAATTTCGGCAAGTTTCGCGGCCAACGCATCAAAGTCCTGAAAACCTTTGATCATCTGGCCGTCATCACTCAACCTTCCCGCCGAATAGACGGTGACATGGGCGTTCGCGCCCAGAATGGTATCAACAAATTCAGCCCGAAAGCCCGACCGCACCGCCAATGTGGCGATCAGTGCGAACACCGCCAAAGTGATGCCGATCAGGCTGATCCATGTCATCACGGACACGCCCCCTTCGGCGCGTTTGGCGCGCAAATAGCGCCATGCGATCATGAATTCAAAGCGCGAGAAAGGTTTGGTCGTTGCCAAGGTGCTGCTCTTTCGTTTTCCGCGTAACGTGCATCGTTAGGGCGGCAGGGTCAAGGAACGGTTGCGTCATGGGCCGACTTTGGCGCGGGTGACGGCCCCGTTGACGCACGCCAAAGTTGCGGGCCACCTGAAAGGATTGTTGGGCCCGTTGCGGATTTCACCATGGGAATCTACCGCGCTGTTGAAATCACAGACAGGTTTCTTGCGGGGCAGCGCCACGTGATCTTCCCCACATCGGCCGGATCGGTCAGTGCCGTCTGCCGGGCAGAAATTGTGCTTTTGGGCCAATGGGATGTACCTGCTTCAGCAATCCAGTCCGGCAGCCGGTACAACACCGCTTGAGGCGCAACAGGTCGATCATCGCCAAGACGTCCGGTCAGATTGCCGTATCTCGAACGTCACTGCGGCACTGGCAGGCGCGGGTCTGGCCCCCTTTGCCATGTCTGTCTGGCCACGTCGCGGATCTGATCACAGCTCTGTCTCACCGCCCTGCAATTCTTGCAGCTTCAATTCAGCCGGGGTTTTGCGGCGAATGATGATGTCGCCATTCGGCATCAGTTCCGGGGCGTGGAAGTTCTTGATGTCATCCATCATCGCCATCAACTCCATCAGCTTGGGCTGCACCTCTTTCAGCGCGTCGGTCATGTCGTTCAGCGACGGTTCGACCTTGCCCATCAAATGCTCTAACAGCATTTGCGCGCCCTGTTCCATCAGGCTCAGGCCCTGATCCAGTTCATCGGCAGAGGCGGGCGGTGCGGGCGTTTCCGCCAACACGGGCGCCGACAGCAGGGGCGCGACCAGCACAGGCACCGAAAGCAGCAAAAGGGCAATGACAACCTGTTTCATTCCGCCAATATGGGCACGCCGCGTCCCGGTTTCAAATCACAATGTCAGATCAAGCGTCACCGGAAAGTGGTCCGAGGCGGAAAGCAGCGCATCGCGCAGTTCTGGCACCTTTGCGGCACCCGGATCGTTGAACGGGTGCCAGATCCGCCAATCGGGTTTGGTGGCCGCAAGATCGGGCGACAGCATGATGAAATCCAGCAGCGCCTCAAAATAATGTTTCTTGGGTTGAAGCCAGAACCGGGCGGTCGTTGGGGACAGCCCGACCCGCTGTGTCAGCGCCATTTCAGCATGCGGATCAGTCATCCGCAGCGCGGGCGGTGTATTCAGTCCCATCACGATTTCCACGCCGGAATGTCCAAAAAGCTTTTCATATTCATCCAGGCCGGGACCGTCGTTGAAATCGCCCATCACGATCAGACTGTCTGCGGCCATCAGATGCCCCTCGACCCGCTGTCGCAGCCACAGGCATTCGGCCAATTGCTTGCGGCGGTTTTCGATCGAGATTCGGGTGAACTCGGCCTCGGTCACTTGCCCGTGCGGGGCCTTCGACTTGGCATGCACCCCGATCAGCCGCAACGCCTTGCCATCGACCTGCACTGCCAATTCCAGCGGCGGCTTGGAGAACCGCACCAGATCGGACAGCCCGTCGCCATCCAGATCCAGCCGCAACTGACTGTCAAAGCGCGGCGTGCCCAATGCCCCAAGGTTGGGCCTGCCATGGCCGGGGGCCGGATCGCCCTGCGGATCGTGGCGCAGCACGATCCGGTCGGGATCATAGAGAAACGCGATTTCCTGTTCGGTGTCAGACGCAAATCCGATGATCGCGCGACGCGCCCGCAACCCGAAATGTCTGGCGAAATTCTCAAGCGCCCGCACGGTAGAACGCCGCGCGTTATGGTCAGGCCCTTCGATGATCATCACACCATCGGCGTCCAGTGCCGTGAACACGATGCCCAACGCGCCCAGTTGTTCCGCCCGCGATGTCTTGTAGCGTGCTGACAGTTCGGCGTCGGCCAGCATCCGGCCACGATCATCAAACAGCGCGTTGAACCATTCGACGTTGTAGGTGGCCAATCGCAATTTGCCCATCACGCCGCGACCTTGGTTTGAATTTCATCCCACGCAGCATTGATGGCGATCAGGCGGCGGGTGGCCAGTTGCACCGCCTCGGCGGGAACCCCACGTGCGATCATGACATCGGGATGGCTGTCCTTCACCGCAGCACGCCACGCCGCCCGCGCCTGCTCTACCGTGGCCCCGGGCGGGATACCCAGAACATCATAGGGGTCGCGCGGCGCACCATCGACGAAACGGCCGCGCAACACCCGATAACAGCGGTCATCCAGCCCGAAAATTGCAGCCACATCGCGCAGAAACGCGTCTTCCTGCGGATGATAGGCCCCGTCGGCCATGGCAATCTGGAACAGACCCTCCAGCAGGTCGATCAGCACATTGCGATCATCCGCGCACAGCGCCTGCCCGGTCTTGTTGAACAGCGCCGCGATCTTGCGGGCATAGGCGTCGAATCCCGCCACGTCCTGCCGCGCCAGATTGAACACGCGGGCGGCATTCGCCATTTCTTCATCCGGAATCTGGAAGATGCTGCGAAAGGCTTGCACTTCGTCGCGCGTGACCTCGCCGTCCGCTTTGGCCATCTTGGCCCCCAACGCGATGACTGCGATCGTGAAACCGACCGACCGCTCGGGCGTGTCGGCGCTGCGCAGCGCGTCGAACACAGCCGCAAGCCCCTGACCAGAGGTCAGCGCAGCCAAAGCGTCAGAGATGCGGGACCAAAGCGACATGTGATTAGCATACCCTGCCCAAGCGGCGCTGTCAGGACAGGATTTTCTGCATCAGCAAAAGGTCGTAATAGCGGCCGAACTTGAAGCCGGCTTCGGGCAGATGGCCAACAAGATCATAGCCCAAAGCCTTGTGAAAGCTGACACTTTTCGTGTTGTCACTGGTGATTGCTCCGACCATCACATGCGCCCCGCCTGACCGCGCGTGATCTTCAATCGCCAGCATCAGCGCCCGCCCCAGCCCCTTGCCCTGCCCCGCGGCGGCCAATGCCACCGAATGTTCCATGCTGCGGGCATAACCCACGCCCGCGCGAAACTGGGCATAACTGGCATAACCCACGACGCCGCCCAGATCGGCTACAACCATCTGAAACCCCAAAGCGCGGCGTTCGGTCATCATCGCCAACACCTCGGCTTCGGACTTTTCAACCGAATTGAAGGTGATGGTGGTGTCGCGGATCACATGGTTGATGATGGCGGTGACGGCGGGAATATCGGCGGGCGTGGCGGGGCGGATCATGCCAGCACCCGCATCCCGTGGGGCGTGTCAAAGCTGGCGCGCATGTCCCGTGCGCCAGCCGTGATCATCAGGCGCGGATCAACGAGCCGTCCGCGCAAAGCCTTCAGCAAATGCGCAGCGTCGGGATGGGCGATTTCCAGTCGGCGCAGGCGAATGCCCATGTCCGGCAAGGCCTGTGTGGGATGCAAATCGCCATGCCATTGAATAAGCGCGGGAAACGCACCATCAAACGGCAGCTTGCCATCGGCGGGCACAGCCATTTCCCACGCGTAATCGCCGCGCCGCAACGCCACCGGAACACCGGCCTCCGCCGGGCTGCACGCCACCGCCGCCGTCAGATCATTGCAACGCGCGACCCAATTGGTCAGCCTTGGCCGGCCCACAAAATTGTCCAGATCGAACCAGCGCGGCCAGGCCGGGCGCGCGGTCAGCGGATCGGCGGCGATCACCTCAAGATACAGGTCGCCCAATCCCAACAGACGGTTGTGCGTGGCCATATGCGGATGCGCACCACCGCCTGCCAGCGTCACGCCCAACGCCTCTTCGACCACAGCCACCCCGTCGGCCAGCGTGGCCGCGGCCACCGCGATGTGATCAAAGATCAGCGTCACGCCATATCGCTTAGCTTGATGGTGGCCTTCATCGACTGCGCAAGCGCGGCAAAGCGCGCCGACGAAACCTCGCCCAACAAATCCCGGCCCTCTTTGGTCAGCATCAATTCCAACACCTTCCGCTTTGGCGTCCAGACCAACCGCCCCGCCCGTGCCGGATCGCCCACGGCGAACATCGCACCAAAGCGCATGGCCTTGCCAAGGATTTCAGCTTCTTGCACCTCATCTTCGGTCAGCAGGCGAAACATCGGTTCCAACCGCGAACCGGCCCGGCTGTTCTTGTAGCGGTGCAAAAGCGCCAGTCCCAGAAAAACCCGCCCCGGATGATCCAGCCCGCCAAGGTTGGCGCGGGTGGCGTTGTCAAAGCAGGCCTCGGCCCGAAAATCCGGATGCGCGCGCCATGTCGTATCGTGCAAAAGGCAGGCGGCCTTGATCAGCCGGATGCGCTCTGGCGTGGCCGTGGGGAACAGCGGCTCCAGAAACTCATACAGCTTCTTGCCAAAACCGGGGATGCGCGACGAGGTTTTCTCGTCCATCCGTGCCGCCTCGATCAGCGGATCGCGGGCGCGCAGGCGTTCGGGCAT
>CAZCFC010000112.1:0-9272 GCA_964497815.1 uncultured Cypionkella sp. | reverse complement strand
GCGACGTGTGGCGATTGACTACGACGGCGAGGTGCCCGGAATCGAGGTGCGGCTGCAAGAGATGTTCGGGGTTGTGGTGCATCCGGTGGTGGGGGCCAGACGGCTGCCGCTGCGCGTGGTGCTGACTTCGCCGGGGCAAAAGACGATACAGGTAACGATGGATCTGCCGGGGTTCTGGAAGACATCTTATGCGGATGTGCGAAAGGATATGAGGGGGCAGTATCCAAGACATCCCTGGCCCGAGGATCCAACCGTTGCAGAGCCAACCTTGCGGGCCAAGCCAAGGGGGACGTGACAGGTCATTCCGCGTCGGGTCCGGGTGGGGGGCGCAGGCGCGATTTCAAGGCGTTGTGTCGGGCTGTCGGCTGTGTGCCAGAGGTCCGCGCACCAACCCCACACTGGTTTGGCACGGGGACCGAGAGGGCGGGTCTGCGGTGCGTGTCAAAGCCTCCGGCGGGGATATTTCAGCACAGAGGATGACGGCAACAACGGCAATGGGCGGCAGAATTCAGACCGGATCGGGGACGCCGGGTATTTGGACTGGACCGGCGCGGCGGCGGGGGTGTTGAAGCGCAGAGCCGCACGGTTCTGGGCCGCCGAGGGAACCATTTGGCGGCCCGGGCGTTTCCTGTTCGCAAGTTCGAGGGTCATTGCGGCCTTTGCGGGCAGAAGGATGAAGATCATGCGGAAAATTGCATTTCCTATGTTGATGGCCGCCAGCTTTGCAATGGCGGCGCCTGTGCAGGCGCAGACCGACTTGAAAGACATGGTGTCGGGCATCGCGCAGTCCTTGATCGCGCAAGAGGCCGATCGCGCCGCCTATATCGAGGCGCAGCGGCTGAACACGGTCAGGGCCTATCGCAACTATCTGGCTGCCTATCCCAAGGGCGCTTATCGCAGCAATGCCGAACGGGCCTTGGCGAAACTGGGGGCCAGTGCCCAACCGGATACGCCGCCGCCCACCGGCGGCAATGCGCAAAGTGCGGCGTCGGTCGAGGCAGGGCTGCATCTGACACGGACGCAGCGGATTGCGCTTCAGAAGCAGTTGACGCAGTTGGGATATCCAACCGGCCTTGCCGATGGGCTGTGGGGGGCAAAAACCCGCGCGGCGATCGGACGGTGGCAGAAGGCCAATGCACAAAGCGTCACCGGCTATGTCACCAAGCGGCAGGTGCAGTTGATTGCGCAGCAAGCGGGCACGGTGGCAGAGCCTGCCCCGGATCAGCCTAATGACGCGCTGGAAGAACGCCTGTTAAGCCTGAACTATGACGAGCGACGCGCGGTGCAGCGCGAATTGACCGCGCTGGGCTATCGGACCTATGGCATCGACGGCAATTTCGGGCGCAACACGCGGTTGGCTTTGGCAGAGTGGCAGCGCGACGAGGGACTGCGGACCAGCGGCTATCTGACCGCAGACCAGTTCCGCCGCCTGCTGGGGGTCGCCGAACAGTAAGCCGGTTCTGTGGTTGGACCCGGGTATGCCGTGCCACTTTGGCCGGAATACCCCGCCCCACCGGGCAGCGCCGGCGCACCATTCCCCGTTCAGCTTGCGCCGCTGCCCTGCCCCGCGCTTTGGAACCACAGGATGATCGCCTCACGTTCCGCAGGCTCCATGTAGGACAGGTTGGCGGGGGGCATGGCATGGGTCAGGCCCGCCTGAAGATAGATGCGCTTCGCCTCGGCGGCGATCTGGGCCGGGGTTTCCAGAACAACGCCTTTCGGGGCGTAGTGGATGCCCTCCCACCCCGGTTCGGCGGCGTGGCACATCGAGCAGCGGCCCTGAACGATGCTGACCACATCGTCAAAGCCCGAGGCCGAGGCATAGCGCAGGGCAGTGGCGTTCAGCGCAGCGTCCTCTGGTTTGTGACGCATGGGCGCGGTGGACAGCCATGCGATGATCAGGAACAACACGGCGGTCAGGAACCATGTCCAATGCGGGTTGCCGCGGCGCGCGTGTTTCGAGTTGAACCAATGACGGATGGTGACACCCATCAGGAACACCAGCGAGGCGATGATCCAGTTATATTGGGTCGCGAACACCAAGGGATAGTGGTTCGACAGCATCAGGAACAGCACAGGAAGCGTCAGATAGTTGTTATGGGTGCTGCGCTGCTTGGCAATCTTGCCGTATTTCGGATCAGGTTTGCGCCCTGCCTTCAGATCGGCCACCACAATGCGCTGGTTCGGCATGATGATCATGAAGACGTTCGCGCTCATGATCGTGGCGGTGAATGCACCCAGATGCAGCAGGGCGGCGCGTCCGGTGAATACCTGCGTGTAGCCCCATGCCATGCAGACGAGGATGGCGTAAAGGCCGATCATCAGCCGGGTGTTGTCATCGCCAAAGCGGCTTTTGCAGATCAGATCATAGGCGATCCAGCCAAAGGCCAGCGAGGCCAGCGAAATGCCGATGGCCTGAAATCGGGTCAGATCGGCCACCTGCGGGTCGATCAGATAAAGGTCAGAGCCAAGGTAATAGACCAGCATCAGCATGGCAAAACCGGACAGCCACGTGGCGTAGCTTTCCCATTTGAACCACGTCAGGTGGTCGGGCATCATCTCGGGGGCGACCAGATATTTCTGGATATGGTAGAAGCCACCGCCATGCACCTGCCATTCCTCGCCATGCGCCAAGGGCGGCAGGCTGGGTGTTTTGCGCAGACCCAGATCGAGCGCGATAAAATAGAAGGACGATCCGATCCACGCAATGGCGGTTGTCACATGCAGCCAGCGGACGGCGATTTCCACCCAGTCCCACAGCACGACCCAGTCATACATCGACAGACTCCTTGGCACTCATCCGCGATCTCCTGTTGCTTTGACGACAGGCTATACCGGCGCGGACTTAGCTGTTAATCCTGAATATACCGGGATCACTTTCAAGATTGGCGCGAAAATGTCCTATGTCAACAATATCAAGATGTTCGTGCGGGTGTACGAGTTGGGCAGCATGTCGGCGGCGGCGCGGGATCAGCGCACTTCGCCTGCGGTGTCCTCGGCGCGGATTTCAGAGCTGGAAAAACATCTGGGGGTGCGGCTGTTTTCACGCACCACCCGCAGCCTGCAACCCACGGAAAACGGGCGCATTTTCTATGAAGGCGCACGGCGGGTGCTGGAGGCGATCGACGAGGCCGAAGCGGCCGTGATGGATGTCACGCAAAACCCGCGCGGCACGATCTTTGTCTCGGCCCCGCTGGGGGTGGGGCGGCGGTTCATCGCGCCGCAGGTGCCCGCGTTCAAGGACCTGTATCCGCAGATCGACGTGCGGTTGCGGCTGTCTGACCGGGTGATTGACGTGACAGCCGAGGGGCTGGATGTGGCGTTCCATCTGGGTCTGCTGGACGATTCCACGCTGAAGGTGCGGCTGATTGCCGACTGTCCACGGGTGCTGTGCGCCTCACCTGCCTATATCGCGCGACGGGGAATGCCGGTGGACGGGGCAGCCTTGGTGGGCGACAAGCACGACTGCCTGAACCTGCGCTTTCCGGGGGCAAAGGAATTCCAGTGGGCCTTGCAGACTTCCGAGGGTGTGCGGCGGTACGAGATTTCGGGACCGTTCGAATCCGATGATGGCGATGTGCTGACCGGTTGGGCGCTGGACGGGCGTGGCATCGTGATGAAACCGGTATTCGAGGTGGCGGACGAATTGCGGTCGGGGGCTTTGGTGCCGGTGGCGATTGCAACGCCGCCTCTGCCGACGCAGTTGTCCAGCCTGTCGCAACACCGGCGCCTGAAAGACCCCAAGGTCAAGCTGTTCACCGATTTCATGGCAGCCCATGTGCGCGACGCCGTGAGACGGGCGATTGAGGGGCCGGCAGAGTCGGGCTGAAGCCCGAACCTACGCGCGGGCCAGCACTTTTGCGAAGGCAGTCAGGAAATGATCGACGTTATCGCGTGAGAATACCAGCGGCGGGCGGATTTTCAGGACGTTGGACCGTGGCCCGGTGGCCGAGATCAGCACATGTTCGGCACGCAGACCGTTGACAAGGCGGGACGTCAGCGCAGCATCAGGGATCAGGGGATCGCCGTTGATGATGTCTTGACCCAGAAACAGGCCAGCGGCGCGCAAGGGGCCAAGGCAGGGATGGCGGGTGGCCAGATCGCGCAGACCTTCGGCAAAATAGCCGCCAACCATGCGGGCGTTTTCCTGCAAACCTTCGTTTTCGATCACGTCCAGCACCGCCATGGCCGTGGCCGCCGCCACCGCATTTCCGCCGAAGGTGTTGAAATATCTGGCCTTTGCCCCAAAAGCCGCGATCACCTCTGGGCGCAGCACCAGCCCCGCCACGGGATAGCCGTTGCCCATAGGCTTACCCAGGCTGACCATATCGGGGATCACGCCGTGGCGCTGAAAGCCCCACATCGTATCACCGCAGCGGCCAAAACCGGGCTGCACCTCGTCCGCGATGAAAACGCCACCGGCGGCACGGATCGCCTCGACCGCGGGCTTCAGAAAGCCCCTTGGGCCTTCGAACACCCCATCCGAGGAAAAGATCGTATCCACGATCAACCCCGCAGGTTTGATGCCGTGCCGCAGCATGTCATCAATGGCGGCTTGCACGGCGGCGGCAAAGGCCGCGCCCAGATCGCCTGTCATCCGCAGAGGATCGGGGGCGGGAACCGTGCGGACATGTTCACCCAAGGCCACGCCTTCGCCCAAGCTGGGCGACATGCCCGCGATGGCGTAGGTGACGCCATGATAGGCATTTTCGGTCACGATAAAGCCGGTGCCGCCGGTATGGGCGCGGGCGATGCGGAAGGCCAGATCATTGGCCTCGGACCCGGTGCAGGTGAACATCACATGCCCCAGTTCAGCGGGAAACGTGGCCAGAAGTCGCTCGGCATAATCCAGCACGGTATCGTGCAGATAACGGGTGTGGCTGGCGAAGGTGGCGGCTTGGGCGGCAGTGGCGGCGGTGACGTGCGGGTGGCAATGGCCGACAGATGCCACGTTGTTGTAGGTGTCCAGATAGGCGTTGCCGTCCTGATCATAAAGCCAGACCCCCTGCCCCCGCACCAGATGCACCGGGGTTTCGTAAAACAGCCGATAAGCCGGACCCAAGGCGCGGCTGCGGCGGGCAACCAGGGCCTGATCCGACTTGGACAGATTGCCTTGACCGGGGACATAGGCGTTCACCATGGTTCCGTCGTTTTTCATAGCTGCTCCATGGCGGTTTGAAGGATGTTGCGCGGGATGGCGGCAAGGGCGCGCAAACCATCGCGCGCGCTGGCAAAGTTGCGCAGGATATAGGGGGCGTTTTCGGGATAACGGGCAGCGCGGGATGAGGTGATGGCCAGTGTGGTCAGCATGCGGGCGGCCACCAGATCGGGGAAAAGCTGCGCCTCGCGCGCGGTCAGCGGCAGGGTCGCGTGATAGGCGCGGACGAAGGTCAGCAGGGACTGCAAGGGATGCGCCGGGTCGATGAAATATGACGCAGCGATGGCCGCATCGCAGATCAGGGGGGTATGGACCATATCGCCAAAATCCAGCACCCCGGCGATGGAGTCGGGATTGTCGGGGGCGGTCAGCACGTTGTGCGGGTTCAGATCGTTGTGGACAACCTGCCAGCGCAGGGCGGGCAGCTGAGGCGCAAGTTCGGCATCAAACCGGTTCAGGGTGGCGGTGGCCAAGGCGCGCAGATCGGCTGGAATGGCGGGCAAAAGCGGCCGCAAGGCTGAGGCGTGCTTGATGTCCCATTGCAGGACATGGGCAGCGGCGGGGTGTTCAAATTCCGTCAGACCCAGCGTAAGGCGCGCTGCCATCCGCGCCATCGCGGCGGTCTGGCCGGGGCTGCGCGGGGTGGCGTGCAAAGGCGTGCCATGCAGATATGTCAGCAAGCGCAAGGTGCCATGAGGGGTTTTGACACTGGTTTCGCCCCTGCGGGTGCGGATCACCCGGGGAACCGGCAGGTCAGTGGATTCCAGATGCAGCAGGGCCTGGGTCTGGAAATCCGTAACGTCCGCGGGTTCGGCGGGGTTCGCAAGCTTCAGAACATAGGACTGGGTGGGCATGGCGATGCGGATGTTCAGATCGCGTTCCGAAGTCAGGCGGTTCAGGACACCCTGAATGCCGAAATGCTGCAACGCCAGCGCCAGCGCCTGCGCGTCGGTCAGGTCTGGCGGGGCAGAGTTGAGCAGGCCTTGGAGGGGGTGGTTTTGCATGGGCATCCGCTGCGTGGGTGGCGGCATATGGGGCGCGGGTGTGGGGGTCTGTCAAGGGTGGCGGATGCGCTCTGCGCGGGAGTATTTGGAAAACAGCAATGGCGGGTCAGTCAGACAGCGTGATCCAAAGCGGATGATGGTCAGAAGCGATCTCGGCGTTGTCGGCCCATGCACCGGTGATGCGGGGGGCCAGATCGGCGGTGACAAAGCAATGATCCAATTGCCGCAGACGTTGTTGCCCGGCGATGGTCTTGACATGGGTGTGCAAGGTGGCACCACAGGACGCAACCGCATCCACCAGCCCGTGGGCATAGCGCGCGCCGGGATGATAGGGGGTGTCACCCGTGATCCGGCGATATTCAGCACTGCCAGGTTCCATGTTGAAATCGCCCATGAAAATGGCCGATGCCGGATTTGGCGGCTCGGCCTGGCCTTCGGTCCAGTTGCGGCTGGGTTCGTCATCGGTGCCGCTCCATGGACCACCGGCAAGCGGCGCACGGGCGTGTTGGGCAAGAAGATGGTCGATCTGTTCCAGCCGCTCGTGCACGCCAACATGGGCCAGATGCAGCGAATACAGACGAAGCGGGCCTTGGGGCGTGGCGATGCAGGCCTCAAGCGCCGGGTTCTGGGTGTTCAGCGGGTCGATCATCCGCCGCATCGGCAGCAGGTGCAGGCGCGTCCACAAGATGGGCCAGCGCGACAAGATCATCGTGCCGAACTGACGGCGACGGTTGATCACGCGGGCCCCCGTGTGGGTTGAGGCATCCATATCGAAAGCGGGGCCGTAGGCGGTGTAATACTGCGGCAACAAAGCCTCTAGCCGCGCGGGCTGATCGTCGTGATTGGTCCGCGACCAATGGCGTTCGACCTCTTGCAGCGCAATGACGTCGGCCCCGGCGATCACGCGGGCGGCGCGGTCCAGATCATAAACCCCATCCGCGCCAAAGCCGTATTGAATGTTGAAGCCAAGCAGTTTCATCGCCGCAGCTTTCACCTTCGGCAGGGCATGCGCAAGCCCCACAATTTCCAGGCGGTGGCGCTGCGGCGTCAGGTCTTGCGAGGAACCATGGTGATTGTCAGGTGCTGTCATGCCTGCAAGGGCCGGGTTTGGGGCTTTGCATGAAGGATCCTTGGCCGCAGAAGCCTGGCATAGGCCGGGGTACTGTTCATGGTCCCGGCACTTGTGGTCGCTTTGCGCGGGCAGGTCGTGGAAAGTGATTGAAATCATTGGCTGCATGGCGAAGCCCGGCTTGGGGGAAATCTTGCCACAGTTGTTGAAAGACCGTGTGAATGCGGGCTAGTCTGGCCTTTTGACAGGGGGCGGACATGGTGGACATTCGGGCTTTGCAACCGACGGATCGGGCGGCTTGGGATAGGCTTTATGCAGGCTATGCCGCATTTTACAAAGTCACGCAGACTGCGGAAATGCGGGACACGGTCTGGGGCTGGCTGCACGATCCGGCGCATGAAACCAAAGGGTTGGTGGCGGTGGTGGATGGCGCGGTGGTGGGGCTTGCGCATTTCCGCCCCTATGCGCGGCCCCTGTCGGCCAGCGTTGGCGGCTTTCTGGATGATCTGTTCGTGGCCCCCGATCTGCGCGGGTCGGGGGCGGCGGCGGCGCTGTTGGCGGCGCTTGCCGATGAGGGGCGCAGGCGCGGTTGGACCGTGATCCGCTGGATCACCGCCGAAGACAATTACCGCGCACGCGGGCTATATGACCGGATGGCAGAGCGTACCAAGTGGGTGACTTATGACATCAAGCTTTAACAGGATTGACGGGGTTGCCCCGGATGCACCGGCGCTGGCGGGCTATGGATCGGCGCGCGTGGGGGTGCGCACCGAGGTTCTGGTGAACCCGGGTCAGGTGGATTTCACCGATCCGGCGCGCGGGGTGCTGGACCGGAAGTTGGTGGTGGAAGTGTGGTATCCCGCCGATTGCGCCTCCGATTGTGACAAGCAATTAACCACGAAGGACGGGGTTTATGACACCCTGTTAAGGGATGGGGTGACTTCTGTACGCCTGTACGGGCGGGCACAGCGAGAGGCTGTGGCGTTGGCGGGGGATTTCCCGCTGGTGATCTTGTCGCATGGCTATCCCGGCAACCGGATGCTGATGGCGCACCTGGGGGAAACGATGGCGTCGCGCGGGTATGTGGTGGCCAGCATTGACCACCCCGACAGCACCTATGCCGACAAGGGCGCGTTCCTGTCGACGCTGATCAACCGGCCTTTGGATGTGCGGTTCGTGGCAGACCGGATGGACGCGCAAAGTTATGGCATTATTGGCTATTCCATGGGCGGCTATGGGGCGCTTGTGTCGGGTGGCGCGGAAGTGTCCGATGCCGCGCTGAGGATAGAGCCGCAAGGCGAGGCTTTGGCGATGCACCGCGACATGGCGGTCGATCCACGCTTGCGGGCGATCATTCCGATCGGACCATGGGGGCGCAAGCATGGGATTTGGGACGCGGCAGGACTGGCAAATCTGCAGGTTCCGGCGCTGATCATGGCGGGATCTGACGACCAGGTTTCCGGTTATGAAGATGGGATGCGGTTGATCTTTGATCAGGCCCCCGGCTGCCGAATGCTGACCTTTGAAGGCGCGGGCCACAATGCCGCCGCCCCCTACCCTGCCCCGCAGGAGGCGTTCACGCCCAGCCCCGGCTTGGACTTTCTGGCGGTGGAACACCATGCCGATCCGGTCTGGGATACGCTGCGGATGAACGGGATTGCCCAGCATTTCGCCTGCGCGTTCATGGGCCTGCATCTGAAGGGTGATGTGACGATGGCGCGGTATCTGGACACCGGCTTTCCAGGTTTTGCACCGGGTGCCATGACCGGTTTGCGGTTGGAGTAGAGGCCCCCGAAGGGGCCCCTGACGGTCAGTGTTCGGCCATCGCGGCGGCGGCTTTGGCATCCTCTTCCGACCCGCTGGCACCGTTGAAGAAGGCGTTCAACGCGACGGCGGCGATGGTGGCCAAAAGGATGCCGGACTCGATCAGCGGGTGCAGACCGTGTGGCATCCCCTGTTTGAAGTTTGGCGCAATCAGCGGGATCATGCCAAAACCCAAGGACACCGCAACCACAAACAGGTTGTTGCGATTGCTGACAAA
>CAZCFC010000111.1:0-9274 GCA_964497815.1 uncultured Cypionkella sp. | reverse complement strand
CGACGGCCTTGCGGGCGATCTGAAGCCGCTTTCGACCGTCGCCAACACCATCACCTTTGCCGATGGCACAGTGAAAGTCATTCCGATCAAATGCCGCATCGACACAGAAATCGAGATTGAATACGTGGAACATGGCGGCGTGCTGCACTACGTTCTGCGCGATCTTGCGTCGCGCTGATCGCAACAAACCGTTTCCAAAGCAAAGGCCCGGAGCAATCCGGGCCTTATGCTTTCCTTAAACCTTTGCCGTCACCTTGGGCTGACCAAACGCAAAGGCCAACAGCAATGTCCCACCGCTTTCCCCCGTTGAACCCGCTGCCCACCACAGCCTTCAAACCCATGCCAAGCCTGCCATGGGGCGAATTGCTGGTCGCCACCACGCTATTGCTGATCCTGTGTGTCTGAACACCTTGGGGTCAGGGCACCGCATCCGGGAACGGACAGCCCCCCAGCTGCGGCCAGACCTATTCGCCGCGCAGTGCCTTTTCAAGCTCGGGCCGGAACCGCTGCTGATAGTCATCACCCACCAAAGGGCCAATGAACTTGTAGGCCACAGTGCCATCCCCCCGCAGGATAAAGGTTTCGGGCGGCGCGGTTACGCCCCATTCCAGCCGGGTCTTGCCCTTGGGATCATAGGCCACGCCCGCAAACGGATTTCCCGCCTCGGCCAGAAACGCCAGGGCGTTCTCGGGATCGTCCATCATGTTGACGCCCACCACCCGGATCCCCTCGGCCGACAGGGCCGTCAGCGTCGGGTGTTCGGCGCGGCACGGCGGGCACCAGCTTGCCCAGAAATTCACCAGCACCACATCGCCCCGGCGCAAGTCGGCATCGCTGATGCCCGGAATGCCGGGCAAGGTTGCATCCGTCATCGCAGGTGCGGGCTTGTTCAGATAGGCCGAGGGCACGGCGTTCGGATCATCGCGCCCCATCCCCACCCAAAAGATCACCGCCAGCCCCAAGAACAGGGCGGGCGGCAGGAACAACAACCATTTAACCATGAGTTTTCCCCTGCCGTTCCTCTACTTCGGCCAGCGCCCGTTTCACCCGCGCCCCGCGCCAGATCGAAACCGCCACCAACACCACAATCAGCGCCACCGAGGCCACATAGGACCACATCACCGCGCCCGCGTATTTTCCCAGATCCGGTATCATGCCAATCTCTCTCGTGCCAACAGCGCCTGCAACCGCCGCGCCCGGATTTCGGTCCGCGTGCGCAGCAGCACCAGCGCCACAAACAACAGCACGAACCCCGCGATGCACACCACCAGCGGCAGCCAATAGACGTCCGACACGTTCTCTTTCTCGTCAAGGCTCAGCGACGCGCCCTGATGCAGGCCCTGATTCCAGAACAACACCGCATAGCGCGACAAGAACGCGAACACCGACCCCACGATACACAGCACGCTGGTCAGGTCTGCGGCGGTGTCCGGGTCCTCGACCGCCTGCCACAGCGCCATGTAGCCCAGATAAAACAGCGCCAAGATCAGGAACGACGTCAACCGCGGGTCCCACGCCCACCAGGTGCCCCACATCGGCTGTCCCCAGATCGCCCCCGTCACCAACCCGATCAGGGTGAAGGTCAGCCCGATCGGTGCCGCCGCCTTGGCCGACAACGCCGAGACATGATGGCGCCGCACCAGCCAGATCAGCGACCCGACCAGCATCATCATCCACGCCGAAATCGACATCATCGCCGCCGGGACATGCAGGTAGATGATCTTGACCGTCGATCCGAATTTATCCGCGTCCGGCGTGAAGAAAAACCCCCAGACCAACCCGGCCACCAGACAGATCACAGCCAGCGCCGTCACCCATGGCAACAGCCAGGCCGAGGTTTGCATGAACCGCTTGGGGTTCGCATAATCCCAGATCGACATCTTATCCCCTTGGCCACCCGGCCCTTCCTAGCACATGCGCCTTAGCGCAGATTGACGCGTATTGCCGCAGCCGCCGCGAACGGCAACAGCGCCAGCGCCCCCGCCGTGATGCCGCCCAACAACGCCAATGGCGTCGATACCGCAAGCCCCGCCGCACCGCGCTTCACAACTTCGGCACCGAAAATCAGTGTCGGCATATACAACGGCAGCACCAGCAGGCTCATCAACAGCCCGCCCCGCTTCAGCCCCACCGTCAAAGCCGCGCCAAAAGCCCCGATCACCGACAGCGCAGGCGTCCCCAGACCAAGGCTGATCACCAGCCAGATATAGCCCTGCGGTGCCAGGTTCAACAGCACCCCCAACACCGGTGCCGCCATCACCAGCGGCAGGCCCGTCACCAGCCAATGCGCCAGCGCCTTGACCGCCACCACGCCCTCCAGAGGCATCGGCGAGGTGGCCAGCAGGTCAAGCGAGCCATCCTCGAAATCCAGCGCAAAAATGCGGTCAAGCGACAACAGGCACGACAACAGCGCGCCCACCCACAAGATCCCCGGCGCAATCTTGGCAAGGGTTGCCGATTCCGGCCCCACCCCCAGCGGCACGATCACGGCCACCAGCAGGAAAAACGCGAGGCCCAGGCCAAAGCCCCCCCCTGCCCGGATGGCCAACCGCAAATCCCGGATCAACAGCGCGATCATCCAAACGCCTCATCAAAGGCCCCGATGGTGCCACCCATGGCCGGGGCCTTGGCACGATAGGGGGTCAGATCAAGCGTATCCGCCTTGATCCCCAGATCAATATGCGTGGCGATCAACGCCGCGCCGCCCTGCGCCAGATGCGCCGCAACCACTCGGCCAAACAGCGCCACCGAATCCCTGTCCAGCGATACTGTCGGCTCATCCATCACCCAGACTGGCCGCCCCGTCACCAGCAGCCGCGCCAGCCCCAGCCGCCGCTTTTGTCCCGCCGAAAGGTTTGCCGCCCGGCGGTCCGCCAAGGCCGCGACGTTCATGTCCGCCATGGCCCGCGCCACAGCATCGGTGCCATAGGCCGCCGCCCAGAACGCCAGATTTTCAGCGACGGTCAAAGTCGCCTTCACCCCGTCGGCATGGGCGGCATAGGCGACAGTATCGGGGCTGCACTCCACCCGCCCGGCAAGCGCGGGCTGCAATCCTGCCACCGTGCGCAAAAGCGTGGTTTTGCCAATGCCATTCGGTCCGCGCAGCACCAGGGCCTGCCCCGCCGCCAGCGCAAACGACACGCCTTCCAACACCGGAATTCCGGCGCGGGCCACGGCAAGATTGCTGACGCTCAATTCCATGCGCCAGACCTACCCCAACCGCCGCCCGCCGAAAAGGGGGCGTGGCAATGTGGTAGGCTCTGCCCTATGTTGCCCCAAACAGATGAGGTATCCGATGACACTTTCCACCCGCCCCTTTGGCCGCACCGGCCACACCACCACCGCAATCGGCTTTGGTGCCTGGGCCATTGGCGGCACCTGGGGCGAGGTGACGATGGACGAGGCAAAGGCCACCCTGCACGCAGCCCTTGATGCCGGCATGACCTTTATCGACACCGCCGATGTCTATGGCGATGGCCGCTCGGAATGCATCATCCGCGAGGTTCTGGCCGAACGTCGCACAGACAACGCAAGTCAGCGCCCCTTTGTCGCCACCAAGGCCGGCCGTCGTCTGAACCCCCACACCGCCGACGCCTACACCCCGGCCGCCATCGAAGCCTTCATCGACCGCAGCCTGCTGAACCTTGGCGTCGATTGCCTTGACCTTGTGCAACTGCATTGCCCGCCGACCCCGGTCTACAGCAATGCCGCGATGTTTGACGGGCTGGAGGCGATCAAGGCCAAAGGCAAGATTGCCCATTATGGCGTGTCTGTTGAAACCATTGCCGAGGCGATGGTGGCCATCGAACAGCCCGGCGTGGTGTCGGTGCAGATGATCTACAACCTGTTCCGCCAGCGCCCATCCGAGGCCTTTTTCGCCGCCGCCCGCGCCCGCAATGTCGCGGTGATTGCACGGGTGCCTTTGGCTTCGGGGCTGCTGACCGGCAAGATGACGGCGCAAAGCCAGTTCGCCGCCGATGATCACCGCAGCTTCAACCGCAATGGCGAGGCCTTTGACAAGGGCGAAACCTTCTCGGGCGTGCCCTATGATGTGGCGTTGCAGGCGGTCGATGCGCTGCGCCCGTTGGTGCCACAGGGGGCCACGATGGCCGCCTTTGCCCTGCGCTGGATCCTGATGGAACAGGCGGTGACGGTGGTCATACCGGGTGCGAAATCGCCCGCGCAGGCGATGGCCAACGCCGGGGCCGATGCTTTGCCCCCGCTGTCAGCCGAAACCATGCAGGCCGCGCGCGCGATCTACGCCGATCTGATTGCGCCCCACGTTCATCATTTGTGGTGACAGAAAACGCGGCGCGGTGCCGCTTTAGCCCACCGGCAAAAGCGCCGCCGCGATCCGGCGTCCCTCGCCCAGCAGCACGTTATAGGTGCGGCACGCGGCGGGGGAATTCATCGGCTCGACCCCGATACCCACCGCTTCAAGCGCCTGACGGAAGGCGCGCGGCACCGGGGCGATGTCGACGCCCAGCCCCAGCAGCAGCACATCAATCTTGCCCGCCATTGCCAGCGGCGTTTCCAGATCATCCAGGCCGCCCCATGCCCCCGCATGCCAGGGTGTCACGAATGTCGGCCCGCGCAGCAGATGGGTGCCGATCCGAAAAAAGCCCGGCCCATAGCTTTCGATCGCCAGGGCCGAGCCATATGTGATTTCCGTCAGTCGCATCAGGCATCCACGTTGGCAAATTCGTGGTCCAGCGCCTTGCCACCCTTCGGCTTGTCAGTGCGGTCCAGCCCAAGGAAAAGCACGATGTTCTTGGCGACGTAAAGTGTCGAGTAGGTGCCGACAATCACGCCAAACAGCATCGCAAACACAAATCCCCGGATCACATCGCCGCCCAGCACAAACAGGGCGATCAGCGAAATCAGCGTGGTGGACGCCGTCATGATCGTCCGGCTTAGCGTTTCGTTTGCGGTCAGGTTCATCATTTCACGCAGCGGCATCGTCTTGTACTTGACCAAATTCTCGCGCAGGCGGTCAAAAATCACGACGGTGTCGTTGACCGAATAGCCCAGAATGGTCAGCAACGCCGCCACGATGGTCAGGTCGAACTTCAGCCCCAGCACCGAGAACACGCCGACAGTGACGATCACGTCATGCAACAGCGCCGCAACCGTGCCGACAGCAAACTGCCATTCGAATCGCACCCAGACGTAAATACCGATGCCCAAAGAGCCCGCCAACACCGCCAGCAGCGCCGACCAGATCAACTCGGACGAAACCTTCGGGCCGACCGATTCGACGGATGGAAAGGTGATCGCCGGATCCACGGCCACCAGGGCCGCCTCGACCTTGGCGATCATTTCGGGCGTGACCGCCTCGATGCCTTCCTGCGCCTGAATGCGGATCATCGCCACATGCTGATCTGCACCGAACGCCGGATCGAACACCTGCGTGATCGACACATCCCCCAGATCCAGGGGCACCAAAGCCTCACGGTAAAAGCCCACGTCGACTTCCAGCGTGCTTTCCGTCCGGATCGTGGTGCCGCCCTTGAAGTCGATGCCAAAGTTCAGCCCAAGCACCGCCACCGCCAGAAACGACAGCAGCACCGCCACCACCGAGGCCCCGAAGGTCACGAACTGCAGCTTGAAGAAGTCGATATTGGTTTTTACCGGAACCAGCCGAAGACGCCATGCCATGCGAAAGGCTCCTTATACCACGATGGTTTTCGGACGGCGCCATGCCATCCACATTTCAATGACCAGCCGCGTCACGTAGACGGCTGTAAACATCGACGTCAGGATCCCGATCAGCAGCGCCACGGCAAACCCGCGCACTGGACCAGAGCCGATGTAGAACATGATGATCCCGGTGATGATGGCAGTGACGTTGCTGTCCATGATCGCAGAGAATGCCCGGTCAAAGCCCAGTTCAATCGCCCGGGCCGGGCTTTGGCCGTCGCGCAACTCTTCGCGGATACGCTCGAAAATCAACACGTTGGCATCCACGGCCATGCCCATCGTCAGCACGATGCCCGCGATCCCCGGCAAGGTCAGCGTGGCCCCGATGGTGGACAGGATGGCCAGCAGCAGCGTGATGTTCAAAGCCAGCGCCACGTTGGCCATCATGCCAAAGCTGCCATAGCAGGCGACCATGTAGATCACCACGGCGACCATGCCCACAATCGCCGCCCGCACCCCGGCGTCGATGCTGTCCTGCCCCAGTTCGGGGCCGATGGTGCGCTCTTCCAGAAAGGTCATCTTGGCGGGCAAGGCCCCTGCGCGCAGCAGAACGGCCAGATTGGTCGATTCCTCAAGCGTGAAGTTGCCAGTGATGATGCCCGATCCGCCCGGGATATGGCTTTGGATGGTGGGGGCGGAAATCACCTCGTCATCCAGAACGATGGCGAAAGGCTCACCGATGTTTTCCGCCGTGTAATCCCCGAACGCACGCGCACCGGTGGGATTGAAGCGGAAGTTCACCGCGGGCCGGCCGTTCTGATCAAACGCGGGCTGCGCATCGGTCAGCTCTTCGCCGCCCACGACGGGGGTTTCTTCGACGATATAGTACACGCCTTCTTCATCGGCTGCGAGCACCAACTTGTTGCGCGCCCCCGCCTCGGCGCTGGCGTCGGATGTGCGCCCCACAACCGCGTTGAAGGTCAGCTTGGCAGTGGTGCCGATCACTGCCTTCAATTCGGCAGCCGACCCAATGCCCGGCACCTGAATCAGAATGCGGTCCGCACCCTGACGCTGGATCGTGGGTTCGCGGGTGCCGACTTCATCGACACGGCGGCGAATGATTTCAAGGCTTTGCTGAATGGTGCGTGCATCCGTGGCAGACCGTTCCGCCTCGGACAACTGCACAACGATTTCCTCGCCCTCGACCGTCACCGCAATATCGCTTTGGCCGACGCCCGTCAGGCTGACCACAGGCTGCGCCAGCGCCTGCACCTTTTCCAAGGCCAGGGCCATCCCCTCGGGCTTGGAAATCGCCACCCGCAGCACGCCGGGCACCGACGGCTGACGGCGCACGTTGCCAACCTGATCGCGCACATCGCGCAAGGCGTCGCGCACGGTGGGCCACATGCCGTCGATGCGCTGTGCATAGACGTCGGCCACCTGCACTTCACCCAAAAGATGCGCACCGCCGCGCAGATCCAGACCAAGGCTGACCAAGGCCGACGGCAGCACCGAAGGCCATTGGCCCAGTGCCGCCGTATTTTCGGCAGTGGCCACCCCGCCCGCCGCAGCGATCGCCTTGGCGGCATCATTATGCGCCTCGACTTGGGTGTAAAACAGGTTCGGCATCGCCGCCAACAAACCCCAAGCGCAAATCGCAAGGATCAAAAGGCGTTTCCAGAGAGGGGTGTGCAGCATGATATTCCGTTTCAGTCCGATGCGACAGGCAGCTTGGGCATCACGCGGATGCAGCAGGCTCGGTCTTGTTCATCACTTGGGCGATGGTGTGCTTCAGCACCTTGACGCGGACACCCTCGGCGATTTCCACCTCAAGCACGCCATCATCGCCCACCTTGTGAACCTTGCCGATGATGCCACCCTGGGTCAGCACCTGATCGCCGCGCCGCAAGGCGTCAACCATGGCCTTCATCTCTTTCATCTTCTTTTGCTGCGGACGGATCAGCAGGAAATACATGATGGCAAAGATCAGAACCAAGGGCAGGAACGAGGCAAAGGCGCTGCCAGCGCCAGCAGCACCTGCGGCCTGGGCGTATGCGGGGGTCACGAACATGAACGTCCTCATCTTTTGGGGCAAAGGCCGGGGTTTTCCGGCCATTATTCGGAGGGCACCCTATCTTCGGGCGCAGGGATAGGCAAGGCAGGCCCGATCCGGACACAAAGCTGTGCAACAGCCGCCCCGCGTCAGACAAACCGTGCGAAAAACGGCATCCGCTGCATCACCGCCGTGGCCACCCAGGCACCGAAAAAGGTGAACAGTGCTGCAAAACTGCGGTTCACATCCGCACCAAACAGCTTGAAGGCCACCAGCATGAAGGCCGGGTGCAGCAGATAAATGCCAAAGGCATGGCGGGCCAGCCAGGTGGGCCAGGTGCCATCAATCCGCACCCGCCAGATCATTTCAAAGATCAGCGCCACCAGAATCATCTGCAGCGCGGCGAATTCAGGCGTGGCCACATACAGCGCCAGACTGATCACCGCAGCCGACAAAAGCGGCATCCAGATCAGGCCCATGCGATGCCCGGCTGCCGCCAGCGCCCCGTAAACGAAGATCGGCACCGAGTAATACCATTGCGGCAACGGTTGCGGGGCCTGTTGCAGGCTGATGAACCACCCCGCAATCCCCGCCTCGGCGTGCAGCCAGCCCAATGGCAGCGCCACCACCACCAGAATACTGCACGCCCGCGCCAGATCCAGCGGAGTCCGCAGCCAGCGCGACAGATAGGGAATTGCCAGCAGCGCCATCATGTCAAAGGGCAGGAACCACAGATGAATCGACGGCCCGATCAACAGCGTGAACGGTTCTGCCAACAGCGCAAAGGGTTCGTCCGACACGGTTTCGTGAACGATCCGGTAGACCACGCACCAGAACAGCCATGGCACCGCGATGCGTTTGGCACGCGCCGCCCAAAAACCCGGTCCCCCCGACCGCTCATAAGACCCCATGCCCAGAAAGGATGCCAGGATCAGGAACAAGGCCAATGCCGTATAGCCGACATCCGCATAGGGCGCGCGGGCATGATCCCACACGATGCCAAACGCAGCCACAAAGCGCGCAAGGTCCAAAGCCCGATTGTAGCCAGGCTTTGCGCCCTGCTGTTGCCCCGTCATCGCTGTCTCCCACGCCCACAGGACTGCAGCTAGCCGAATTCGCGCCCCAATCAAAGCTTTACAGTGGAAACGGCGCGTTTCCTGTTGATCACGCCCAGAAAACAGGCAATCGCCCCACCCTTCCCCCCGCGCGGCAAATCGGGCATAACGCCGCCATTCCCTTTGACATGAGGCAAGCCATGCACGACATCCGCGCCATCCGCGAAAACCCCGCAGCGTTCGAGACGGCCTTGTCCCGTCGCGGATTGTCGGGCGTGTCGGCGCAGGTGCTGGCGCTGGATGAGGCGCGGCGGGCCCGAATTCTGGCCTCTGAAACCGCTGTGGCGGCGCAGAATGCGGCCTCGAAACGCGCTGGCGCTGCCAAGGCGGCGGGCGACACCGCCACCTTCGACGCCATCCGCGCCGAGGTGACCCAGTTGAAGGATTCCGTCGCCGCCCTGACCGCCGAAGCCGATCAGCTGGACCGCGAGCTGCGCGCGCTGTTGATGGGCATCCCCAACCCGCC
>CAZCFC010000110.1:5748-9323 GCA_964497815.1 uncultured Cypionkella sp. | reverse complement strand
GTCCAGATCGTGATCGTCGGTGACATTGAACCAGTCCGCCCCGTCGCCGCCATAGAGCGTGTCAGAACCGATGCCACCCGAAACAGTGTCATTGCCGGTGCCGCCATAGATGATGTCGTTTTCACCGCCGGTGATGATGAAATCATTGCCGCCATCGCCATAGACGGTGTCATTGCCGGCGCTGTCTGCGTTGAAGGTGCCAAAGCTGTCGTTGCCGCTGCCCAGCGTCACCTTGTCGTCGCCAGCGCCGCCAAACACGGTGTCGTCGCCGCTGTCGGCGTCGATGATGTCATTGCCGGCACCTGCAACCACTCGATCGTTGCCGCCGCCTGCATAGATCACATCGGCGTTGCCTGTGGTGCCTTGCACGCCGGTGGCGTCGTTGTTGTCGATCCGGTCGCCGTCGGGATCACCCAGATAGGTGGTGTCGATGACGTCATTGCCGCTGGTGCCCGATACGATCCCATCCAGGGTGACGCTGGCGGTGGTGTTGATGGTGATGTAGCCGACATCGGTGTTCACCCCGTCGGTTACCGTATAGGACAGGTTTTCAAGCCCCTGCGTGCCATTGGCAAACACCGTCACCGTGCCATCGGCGTTCAGGCGCACCTGTTGGCCCGACGTCAGCGTGATGGTCTGCCCGGCCACCACGTTGGTGCCATTGATCTGGGTGACAGTCAGGTTCGCGCCGCCGGTCTGGGTGTCATTGGCCAGAATGTCGAAGGTGCGGGTGGTGTTGGCGACCACGTTGATCTTGTCGTCCATGGCCAGCGTCACGGTCTGCACGCTGTCGGCCATGATCAGCAGGTTCGAATCGTAAATCGCGTCGCCCCCATCGGCGATACCGATCTTGATGGTGTTGGCCTGCCCCTTCAGCACCGCTGCCTTCAGCGACAGGGTGTAGGTAAAGCCGTCCATTTCGGTGTTGAACTGATCGGTGGTGTTGTCGCGGTACAGGTTTTCGTTCTTGGTGCCGTTGACCTCGTCAATGGCGATATTGCCTGCCACCGTGATCGTCACCGGAACAAAGGTGCCGTTGATCCAGACGCCAAAGGCATCGTTCACGCCGCCGTTGATGTATTCGGGGTATTCCTCGGACGAAAACACGAATTGCATCGTCAGATAATCGCCGTCGGGCGTGAAAACAGCCGTCAGGATCGAGCCATCGAAGGTCGCCATCCCGGCAACCGTATTCAGGGCCGCATCGCCGTTGATGCCGGACGCAAGATCAACCCCGGTGCCCGCCGCGATGTTGGTGTCGGTGGTGCCAGAGCTGTTGGTGAAATCCGTCACCCGACCCGTCGACAGGATCACGCCGCTGTCGGTCGGGGACACCCCCGGCATGGTGGTCAAAGCACCCGAGTAGATGCCCGAGGCCAGCGGATCGCCAGAATAGGTCGCGCTGGAAACCGTCACCCCCGGCCCGAAGATGGCGTTGGCCATATCAAGGGCAGTGGCGGCGGTGTTGATCGTCAACTCGGTTGCAATGGCCATGATGGTTACTCTTTCACAAAAGCGGACAAGGAGGTGGAGGCGCGCGATTCGGAATCAGGGCGGCAGGGCGCAAGGACGGGTCTGATCTTGCATGACAAACCCCTAGTAAATCCTTGTTTTGTTGTCATTTTAGTGACCAAAACCTGCTCCACGCGCTTTCCGTTTGTTTCCAAAGCCCGCCCAGTTTCTGCAAACCGGACGGGCCAACTGATGTCGGGAATTAGCGAAAGAAATCGGTGGAAACGGGGCGGATATGGACGCAAAGCGTGCGTTTTCGGGGCGAAAATGTGGCAGCGGACCCATCAGCCACGGGTCGGCCCGCCCTTGATTGTTTCGAAGGCCCCGTCATAAATCCCTAATATCTTACAGATTTTGACACTCCGACCAAGCCCGCCCCTGATGCGGCTTTCGTCAGCCAGAGGGCGCGGGGCGGCGGCACAAGGGCAGTCTTTTCGCGAAATTGCCTTGATTGCCGCATGAAAAAGGGGCCCCTTGCGGGGCCCCTTTCCTGTCCAGACTGCGGAACCCCGCAATCTGAGCTGCATAACCGTTGATTATTTCACCAGCAGCAGGGCCTCGTGGCGCTTTAGCGTGCGGCGGGCGGCTTGATAGCCTTCCAGGCCCGCTGTGGTCTTCAGTTCGGGGAACAGATCGAAGATTTCGCTGCGTTGCGCGTTGCCCATGCCCTTCAGCGTGTAGTCGCCGGGCTGGAAGCTTTCGGTCCAGGCCCCGTTCGACAACACCACTTCGTGGCGGTCAAACATGAAGTGGATGTAGGTGGTGCCGACGCTGTCAATGGCCGAAACCCCTTTGGCCGCGACCAGATGCTTGGCCGCCACCAACACTTCGTGCTCGTCAAAATACAGCGCCGTGCGATCGTTGGCGACCAGCAGGCGGTGGTTCGGAGACACCGTCATGTCGCGTTCCGGCAACCCGTTGCCAAGGCTGCCCTGACGCACCAGCACCGGCTTGAGATGGGGGTTGTTGAAAAGATCGCGGTAGCCCAACGCTTTGGTCCCGGTCCAGCGGATTTCCTGAATTCCGTTGTCACGGGTGATGATGCGATCCCCGACCTTCAGATCCTCGACCAGAACTTCGCCCTTCGGCGTTGCAATCAACGTGCCGGGGGTAAAGCAGGGGATGACATTCTCGATATTGGTGAAGGTCAGCGTGCCCGTCACATTGCCATCGGGATCAAGGTAATCGACCGTCCCGTTTTCCGGATTGTCGGCGGCGTAGTTGATGCGGAACGGCCCTGACCCGCGCAGATCCAGCGTGTCAAAATCATCGCCGCCCTCGTTGCCATTGATCACATCGCCCAGACCGTCGGTCGGGGTGCCGATCAGGAAGGTATCGCGATCATTGCCACCCGACAGCGTGTCCACCCCCTGGCCACCGACGATGGTGTCATTGCCGGTGCCGCCGTCGATCAGATCATTGTCCTGACCGCCGTCGATGGTGTCGTCGTCGTCCATGCCAAAGATGGTATCGTTGCCAATGCCACCGCGGATGCTGTCATTGCCGTTCTGCGGGCGCAGGTCGCCCTGATCGTCGCGGATGTTGACGGCATCGGGTACGCCGGGGCCATAGCCGCCATAAACCAGATCGTCGCCATAGCCGCCATCAATCAGATCAGCGCCTTCGGCCCCGATGATGCTGTCGTTGCCCTGATTGCCGTCGAGGGTGTCGTTGTCAAAGCCGCCGTCAAGCCGGTCATTGCCCCAGCCACCGCTGACAAAGTCTGCGTCATCGCCTGTGGTGATGCTGTCATTGCCGGTGCCGCCATAGACGGTGTCCAGATCATTGGCCGGATCGGTATCGGCCGGGTAGAGGCCCGGATAATCCTGATCCGGCAGCGGAGCCGCACCGCCCCCCGAAGTGTCGATGACGTCATCGCCGGTGCCACCGCGCACGGAATCATTGCCGTCGCCGCCGATGATGCTGTCGTTGCCGGTCTGCCCGACCAGGATGTCATCGCCCGTCTGCCCCAGCAGGGTGTCATGGCCGCCAGCCCCGACCAGAATGTCGTTGCCCGCGCCACCTTCCACCGAGTCACTTCCGGTGCCTGACCGCACGGTGTC
>CAZCFC010000110.1:0-5738 GCA_964497815.1 uncultured Cypionkella sp. | reverse complement strand
ATTGCCCGCCCCCGCCAGAATGCGGTCATCATTGGGCGCGTCTCCGGGCAGAATCGCATCATTGCTGTCGACGCGGTCGGCATCGAACGGATCGACATAGGTGCTGTCGATCAGATCGCCGCCCTCTGTGCCGCGCACATAGCCATCGCGCGTGGGCGGTGGCGTGGTGCCGACGTTGACAGTCCACACGGCGGTATCGGTCAGCCCTTCGGCATCGACAACGGTGTAGGCAATCGCCGCCGATCCGGTAAAGCCGGGGTTCGGCATGAAGGTCAGCGTGCCGTCCGGGTTGACGGTGACAGTGCCATCGGCGCTGGTCGGGGTGCCCTGAATGGTCAGCGTATCGCCGTCAACGTCGGTGTCATTGCCCAGCACCGCAAAGGTGACGGGGGTATTGAACGACGTGGTCGAGCCATCATCCGCGGCCACCGGCGCGTCATTTGCCGGCGTTACGGTCATGGCGACGGTGGTTGTGTCGGTGTTCCCGTCAGGATCGGTCACGGTGTAGGTGATCGTGTCGGGGCCATTGTAATCGGGGTTCGGCGTGTAGGTCAGACTGCCGTTCGGGTTGATCACAACCGTGCCATTCAAAGCTGTGGCGGTGGTTACGGTCAACGGCTGACCATCGGGGTCGGCGTCATTGCCCAGGACCGGGATCGTGACGGCGGTGTCCTCGGGTGTTTCGGCCACATCCGGCCCTGCTGTCGGCGGCAGGTTCGGATCGCGCAGCACGTTCTCGATCTCGACGAAGGTCATGGTTCCGGTTGGCGCACCGGTGCCATCAAGGAAGGTGACGGTGCCGTTTTCGGCATTCGCCGGATCATAATCCACCCGCAGCGGGCCAAGGCCGCGCAAATCCAGCGTGTCATAGTCATCGCCGGTGCCCGAGCCATCGACGCGGTCGCCAGCGGTGACGTTGATGAAGGTATCGCGGTCGGCGTTGCCGGTCAGCGCATCCGCGCCCTGACCGCCGTCGATCAGGTCATTGCCCGCATCGCCAGCCAAAATGTCGTCATCATTGCCGCCATAAAGCTGGTCATTGCCCGCGTCGCCATGCAAGCGGTCCTGATCATCGCCGCCATAGAGGACGTCATTGCCTGCGCCACCTGCGATGTCGTCGCGGTTGTTGGTGGCCACCAGATCCCCATCGGTGTCGGCCAGATCGGGCGCAACCGTTCCTGCGCCCTCGCCCTGAATGGTGTCGTCGCCGTCTCCGCCCAGCAGGGTATCAAGACCTTCGCCGCCAAGGATCAGGTCATTGCCTTCATAGCCGAAAAGGCTGTCGCTATCGACGCCGCCATAAAGCGTGTCGCCCGCCATGCCGCCATAGACGGTGTCGGCATCATCTCCGCCGTAGACGGTGGTGCCGCCGGGGCCAGCCTGAACAAGGTCGCGGTTGTTGTCAGGATCCGCATCTGCGGCGTACAGGCCGGGATAGGCCAGATCAGGCAGATCGGCGGTGGTGGCATCGTCGCCATGGATCACGGTGGCGCCGTTCCCGGTCAGGGTGTCGGCCCCCGCACCGCCTGTCAGCGTGTCGCCTGCACCGCCGCCGACAAGCTGATCATTGCCCGCGTCGCCGTTCAGCACATCGCCCACACCGGGGTTGCCACCGGCCTGCAAGGTATCATCGCCCAGACCGCCGTTCAGCGTGTCGCTGCCTGCGCCGCCGACCAGCGAGTCATTGCCATCATCGCCGTTCAGCAGGTTGTTGCCTGCGCCACCAAAGACGGTGTCATCGCCCTGCCCTGCGCTGACGACATCATTGCCGCCGCCCGAGTCGACCGAATCATCGCCCAGACCGGCCAGAACGGTGTCATTGCCCGACCCTGCCAGAATGCGGTCATCATTGGGGGCATCGCCCGGCAGGATCGCGTCATTGGCATCGACGCGGTCAGTGTCGAAGGGGTCGATGTAGGTGGTGTCGATCAGATCCCCCCCCGCAGTGCCGCGCACGATGCCATCGGGGCCAGCACCGTCGGGCACCACCGTCACGGTCACGGTCGAGCTGTCGGTCAGGCCTGACGGATCGGTGATGGTGTAGGTGATGGTATCCGTGCCGGTAAAGCCCGCGTTGGGGGTGTAGCTGAGGGTGCCATCAGGGTTCACCGTCACGAGGCCATTGGGGGCAGAACCACCCGTCACCGTCAGCGGATCGCCGTTCGGGTCGGTGTCATTTTCCAGCACCGGAATGACAACCGGATCGCCTTGGCTGGTGGTGGCGGTATCGGGCTGCGCGTCAGGGGAATCGCCGTTGGGGGTGTTGTCCACGGTGTCAGACAGCGAAAACACTGCGACAGTGCCGGCAAAATGCTGGTCGATATTGTTCAGCATCGCCGGGTCCGACGTGGACTGGCCCGCACCGATGATCCAAGGCTGGTTGATGCCGCCCTGATCCATTGTCAGGCTGTTCGGCACCGGCTGATCAAACGCGCCGCCAGTGGTCTGGTTGTCAATCTGCAGGCTGCCGCCGGTGCCGCCCTGATCCCAGGAATAGGTCAGATTGACGGTATCCCCCGGAGCCGCAAAGCCCGGAGCGGTGCCGAAGGTCTGGGTGCCTGTCGGGGTTTCATGGCTGACAACAACCGAACCATCGGCACCAATATCAATGTGATAGCCGCCATCCGTCGGCCCTGCGCTGTCACGTGACAGCACGGTCTGGGGCCCGGTCAGCGGATTGTCCGCCAACGTGAACTGAATGTTCAGCGTGCCACGATCCATCTGGAATGTCGGATTCGGGTAGATCTTGATAATGTCATCCACACCGTCCAGCACCGCCTGCCCGCCAGAGGCCGCCGCCCCGTTCAGGTACAGCCCGTTCTGCGCGCCGTTTTCAACCGCAGAATCCGTCGCGGTTGTTCCGGCATCGTTGAAATTGTGAAGTGTAAACACCGGCATTTTCGTTCCCTCATTTCAGCCAGGTCACGGTCGCCCGAACCCATCCGATCCCGTTTCCGTGCCGACCCGGAATTGGGCAGGCCTCGGACCGGCGCGGCCCCGGAAAATTCCGGACCCTGACGCCGCGACGCCTGTCGTCGGAGGTGAAGTGTATGAAATACCGCTCGGGGAACTGATGTTCCTCGGTCAAACCCGCTGTCAAGGGCGACTTACCGGGGCGCTTCACCCGGCTTTTGGCAGCATTTCCTCACTCAACTCGCACCTTGCGGTGCTACACCACTGAACGACCGCCCCCACGGCCAACGTGTCTTACCCAGCAAGACAGTTCCTGATTACCGATCAGCAGGCTTAGCGGAAAGTAAAAAAGCGTCCGAAAAGTGGCGGCGGACCAAGGTTGCGGCACAATCGCACCGGTTTATGCACAGGGCGATTCAATCTTTGGTTGCTTGCCGTTTCCATTCCGGCAACCAGCCAAATCTGATAATTCTCAACGAATCCGCACCAGAAGCTGCGATCCGCTGGCGCATCTTGCCTCGGTTTGGGGCGGTGATTGTTTCCAATCCGGCGACCAGCTCAACCCCTGCGAAGGCGTCCGGGACAGGGGGGAAAGTTGCCCGAATTCCGACACATTCACAAAGTGCTGTTGCCATATCGCGGTCAATTGCGCGAATTTTCACCGATAGATGACAGGCTGGCCGCTGTTAACCTTACTGAAATCCGAATCACTTCGGGCAAATTTGTCAAAATAAAGATTGAGACTTCGCGCGCGTCAGGTCTGAACCGTTACGATTTTGGGCCGGTGTTATTTTGGGGGGGGATCAGGATCTGGTACGGGCGGCCGGACTCGAACCGGCACTTCTTGCGAAAGCAGATTTTGAGTCTGCCGCGTCTACCATTCCGCCACGCCCGCACAATATGCCGCTTTTGGTAGCGATCCACGCGCGGCGCGGATCAAAGCGACAGGTCCATCTATATCCAACCAACCTGACAGGCTCAAGCACCGCAAGTTGGCCAAGCCGATGCCACATCGCGGATTTTCCCGTGCAAAGTGTCGGGCAGTCCGGCCAAAGGCATCAACACGGCGGGGTTTAGCCGCGCCCTTGGACTTCGTCAACTGCGCTTAGAGCTGTTGCGCCCTAAAGGTGTCACAATCTGCCAGTTCGCCCGAGTTCAAGCCGCGCACAAACCACGAGGACCGCTGTTGCGCGCTGCCATGGGTAAAGCTTTCGGGCGATGGGCGGCGGCCGGCGTTGCGTTGCAGCGTGTCGTCGCCAATGCGTTTGGCGGCGTCAAACGCCTCTTCGAAATCGCCCTGCTCGATGGCACCCAGTTGTTCTTGCACGCCACGCGCCCAGATGCCCGACAGGCAGTCGGCCTGCAATTCGATGCGCACCGAGATTTCATTGCTTTCCGCCTCGGACACCTGCGCGCGATAGCTGTTGGCCTTGCCCAGAATGCCCAGACTGTCCTGAATGTGGTGGCCCACCTCATGCGCGACCACATAGGCCATGGCAAAATCGCCCCGCGCGCCCAGTTGTTTCTCCATCGTGGTGAAGAAATCGGTGTCGAGGTAGACCTTTTTGTCGCCGGGGCAGTAGAACGGACCCGTGGCCCCCGACGCATCGCCGCAGGGCGACGGGGTGACGCCTTTGAACAGCACCAAGGTGACGGGCTTGTAGGGCTTGTTCAACTGCTCGCGGAACACCTTGGTCCAGATTTCCTCGGTGTAGCGCAGACTGACCGAGGCGAATTCGGCGGCGGCCTGATCTTCGGCGGTCATTTCAACCGGTTCAGAGGACGGAACGCCCCCCTGCTGCAGCAAAGGGGTGACGTCGATGCCAAGGAAATAGCCGATCACCAGAACAGCCACCAGACCGATGCCGCCCACCCCGCCCGCCCGGGCGCCGCTGACCGACCGGCGGTCTTCGATATTGCCGCTGCCCTTGCGTCCGCGCCACTGCATGCCACTCATCCCGTTCAACCGCTGGTGCGGCAGCATACCGCGCCCGGCGGCCAGCGCAATCGGCTTGCGCGTGCCGCTGCGGCGGCTTGGCGCTTGACCGCGCGGGCGCGGCGTGGCCAAAGGGCGCGGCACCAATGGAGAGGCGCGATGTTTCGCAAGCTATATGACTGGACGCTGCGTTGGGCAGGATCACGCCACGCGCCGGTGGCGATGGGGACGGTATCTTTCGTGGAAAGCTCGGTGTTTCCGATCCCGGCCGATGTGCTGTTCGTTCCGATGTGTCTGGCGCGGCCGGATCTGGCGATGCGCTATGCGCTGATCGCCACCGTGACGTCGGTGCTGGGCGGGGTGTTCGGCTGGATGATCGGGCATTACGCCTTTGACCTGCTGGCGGCGCCCTTGCTGACGTTTTACGGCAAGATGCAGGCGTTCGAGGATCTGAAGGCCGCCACCGGCGACACGGCCATTCTGGTGATGCTGATCACCTCGGGGCTGTCGCATCTGCCGCCGATGAAGGTGGTCACGATCTTGTCAGGGGTGGTGTCATTCGATCTGAAATGGTTCATCCTGTCGGCCATTGTGGCCCGTGGGGGCCGGTTCTACCTGCTGGCGTTTCTGTTGCAGCGCTATGGCGTGCAGATGGCCGCCTTCATCGAGCGCAGGCTGGCGCTTGTGGTCGGTGGGCTGGTGGTGGCGCTGGGTCTGGTCTGGCTGGCTGTGAAGGTGATGGGATGATGACACGCAATCTGATGATCACACTGGCCGCCGCGGGGTCGCTTGCCCTGCTGCTGGGGGCGTTCGGCTTTCAGTACATTGGCGGGTTGGCGCCGTGTCAGTTGTGCCTGTGGCAACGCTGGCCCCATGCGGCGGCGGTGCT
>CAZCFC010000109.1:0-9349 GCA_964497815.1 uncultured Cypionkella sp. | reverse complement strand
CCTTCCGCGCCTGCCTGATCTGCGCCGATGGCCATATGGTGATCTGGGAATACAAGAATTCGCCCTTCCTTGTCACCTTCAACCCGCTGGTGGCCGAACTGCGCTCTGGCGCATCGTTCTTCTACAATGTCTGTGGCGACAACACCGCCCAGGACGCCCGCAGTTTTGCCAATCAGGTGACCGAGGTGATGGCCGCCCATGCCGGCACCAACCGCCGCATCGCCGTTGACAAGATCATGGTTCACGGCCTGCGCGCGCTGGAATCCGCCGGGTTTGACGTGCTGGAAGGCGAGGTTGTCACCGAACGTACCCGCGCCATCAAGGGCCCGGATGAGATTCTGGCGATGAAATGCGCCCATCACGCCTGCGAAGCCGCGATTGCCGAGATGGAGGCCGCCACCCGCGCCGGTGTTCCGGGCGGGCATATGTCCGAGGATGACATCTGGGCCGAACTGCACAAGGGCAACATCCGGCGCGGTGGCGAATGGATCGAAACCCGGCTGCTGGCCTCGGGTCCGCGCACCAACCCGTGGTTTCAGGAATGCGGCCCGCGCATCGTGCAGAACAACGAAATCGTGGCCTTTGATACCGACCTGATCGGCGCCTATGGCATCTGCATCGACATCAGCCGCACCTGGTGGGTGGGCGATCAGCGCCCGACCAACGCGATGATTTCCGCCATGAATCACGCGATGGACCATATCCAGACCAACATGGCCATGCTGAAACCCGGCGTCACCATCCGCGAGCTGACCCATGGCGGCCATCAGTTGGACAGCCAGTATTGGAAGCAGAAATACTCGTGCAAGATGCACGGGGTCGGGCTGTGCGATGAATGGCCCTTTGTGCCTTACAGCGACACCTGGGTGGACGGGGCCTTCGAGGTGGCGCTGGAACCCGGAATGGTGCTGTGCGTCGAGGCACTTGTGTCACCCGAGGGCGGCGATTTCTCGACCAAGCTGGAAGATCAGGTGCTGATCACTGAAACCGGGTTCGAGAATCTGACGAAATACCCGTTCGATCCACAGCTTTTGGGCCGCTAAGGCAGGGCCAGCGGCCTTGGCACCGCTTGCCCTTTTTGCCTGTGCGGTCTAAGGGGCGCTATCCCCAATTGCCACGAGGCCCCCGATGATCCCGCGCTATTCCCGCCCCGAAATGGTGGCCCTGTGGTCGCCTGAAACCAAATTCCGCATCTGGTTTGAAATCGAGGCGCATGCCTGCGACGCCATGGCCGACCTTGGCGTGATTCCGCGCGCCAATGCCGATGCCATCTGGAAGGCCAAGGACGTGCCCTTTGACGTCGCCCGCATCGACGAGATCGAGGCCGTGACCAAACATGACGTCATCGCCTTTCTGACCCATCTGGCCGAGATTGTGGGCGCCGATGAGGCCCGCTTTGTGCATCAGGGCATGACCAGTTCCGACGTGCTGGACACCACCTTCAACATCCAGCTGGCCCGGGCGGCTGATCTGTTGCTCGCCGGGCTGGACCGGGTTCTGGCCGCGCTGAAATCCCGCGCGCTGGAACACAAGGACACTGTCCGCATCGGCCGCAGCCATGGCATTCACGCCGAGCCAACCACCATGGGCCTGACCTTTGCCCGCTTTTACGCCGAAATGGCCCGCAACCGCACACGCCTGATCAACGCCCGTGCCGAAATTGCCACCGGTGCCATTTCCGGTGCTGTCGGCACCTATGCCAACATTGACCCGCAGGTCGAAGAGCATGTCTGCGCCAAGATGGGCGTGACCCCGGAAACCATTTCCACCCAAGTGATCCCGCGCGACCGTCACGCGATGTATTTCGCCGTGCTTGGCGTGATCGCCTCAAGCATCGAGAACATCGCCATCGAAATCCGCCACATGCAGCGCACCGAGGTGCTTGAGGCCGAAGAATTCTTTTCGCCCGGCCAAAAAGGCTCGTCGGCGATGCCGCACAAACGCAATCCGGTGCTGTCGGAAAACCTGACCGGCCTTGCGCGACTGGTGCGCATGTCTGTGATCCCGGCCTTGGAAAACGTGGCGCTGTGGCATGAGCGTGACATCAGCCACTCGTCGGTCGAACGGGCCATCGGCCCCGATACCACCATCACGCTTGATTTTGCGCTGCACCGGCTGGCCGGTCTGGTCGAAAAGCTGGTGATCTATCCCGCCAACATGCTGGCCAACATGAACAAATTCCGCGGCCTGGTGATGAGCCAGCGCGTGCTTCTGGCCCTTACCCAGGCAGGCGTGTCGCGCGAAGACAGCTACAAACTGGTGCAGCGCAACGCCATGAAGGTCTGGGAAAAGGGGGCCGATTTCAAGACTGAACTTCTGGCCGATCCCGAAGTCACCGCAGCGCTGACCCCCGCCGAAATCGAAGAGAAATTCGATCTGGGCTATCACACCAAGCACGTCGATACGATTTTCGCTCGGGTGTTTGGTCAATAAACTGACCAATGCGGCGGCGGTAAGCCGTCCTTAACCAGCGCCTGCCACTCTGTCCCCAAGCGAATCTTGAAGGGGGCGGATATGGCAGGCGAACCGGCAGTTCTGGCACGGATTGAACCCGTGCGGCGGGCGGTGGCGGCCCCTGCCCCGCCGCGCAATCTGACGCCACGGGAAAAGGCGGCCGTGATCGTGCGCTTTCTGCTGGCGGAAGGTGCCAGTATTCCACTGTCAAAGTTGCCAGACCACATGCAGGCCGCGCTGACCGAACAGATGGGACAGATGCGGCTGATTGACCGGCGCACCCTGGGCGTGGTTGTGGATGAATTCATGTCCGAGTTGGAGCAGGTCGGCCTGTCCTTTCCCGGCGGCATCGAAGGCGCTTTGTCGGTGATGGATGGTCATATTTCGGCCAACGCCGCCAGTCGCCTGCGCCGCCTTGCCGGGGCTTCGGCCAAGGCCGACCCCTGGGACAGGCTGACCGCGTTGCCGGTCGACCGTCTGCTGCCCGTGCTGCAAGAAGAAAGCACCGAGGTGGCCGCAGTGATGCTGTCCAAGCTTCCTGTGCCCAAGTCTGCGGAACTGCTGGGAAAACTGCCCGGTGACCGTGCGCGCCGCGTGGCCTATGCGGTGTCGCTGACCGGCAATGTCGATCCCGAAACCGTGCGTCGGATCGGAATTTCGCTGGCCAGCCAGTTGGATGCCCAACCCCCCAAGGCCTTTGAATCGGGTCCGGTTGAACGGGTGGGGGCAATCCTGAACGTGTCGGCCGCGCTGACGCGCGAAGATGTGTTGAAGGGCCTGCAGGAAACCGATGCCGATTTCGCGGAACTCGTCCGCCGCGCCATCTTTACCTTCGTCCACCTGCCCCGCCGCGTGCTGGGGCGCGATGTGCCCAAAATCATCCGCATCGTCGATCAGCCCGTTCTGGTCACGGCCCTTGCGGCCACGGTCGGCAATGCGGAATTGACCGAGGCCACCGAATTCATGTTGTCCAACATGTCGCAACGCATGGCGCAGGGGCTGCGGGAAGAAATGGCGGCCCGGGGCAAGGTAAAGGACAAGGACGCCGAAGAGGCGATGACCGCCATCGTCTCGGCCATCCGCCAGCTGGAATCGTCGGGCGATCTGGTGCTGATCCAGCCCGAAGAAGACTGATCCGCCGCATCTGCACGCGATCAGGATAGCCATAGACGCAGGTCGCGTCCCAGCGCCTGCTTTGACATGGCTGCTGCGAAAACGCGGACGTGACGCAGGTCATCGCCCGTCACCCCGGTCATCGCCCATCACCACGCCCCGATGCCCCCCAAAGGCGCATCGGTGTCCACGCAAGCGCGGTGCATCCCCCCGATTGCGCTGCCTCCAAAACATGCCCACGCCCATCATCTGACCGGGTCGCTGTGCCCCATCATCCAGCCCAACCACACGACCCGATCGGCGCGCCCAATCGTCAGGCCCAACCGTTCGGCGCAATCGTCAGGCCCAACCGTCAGGCCCAACCGTCCGGCGCAATCACCCAGCCCAACCGCCGGGCCCAACCATCCGGCCCAACCGCTCCACCCCAACCATCCGGCCCAACCGCGGCAAACGACAGCCCGCCCTTGCCTCCTTTGCCACCATGTCATGATCTGCAACGGATCACCTTTGCACGGCACCAGCCCCATCAGATCCGCTCGGTCTGCCCAGAGGCTGTTGCGGGTGGCACCGCCCCGATCCGGTCCATACCGCAGCCAAATCCCTGGCAAACCGGCCTACCGCCCATGCGTTCCAGTACCGCGATGTCCCCCTTGCCCCCACCTGCCCCCTCGCCTAGGGTCGCGCCTTTCGCCCCAAGCCCCGCAGGCCCATGATCCCCGCGCCCCTTCCCACCGCCGCCGCAACCCGCAAGGGCATCCTTCTGATGCTGTTGGGGATCATGCTGTTCACCACCATGGATGCGTTGGCCAAAGGCCTGATCGCGCGCTATCCGACGCCGCAGGTGGTCTGGGCCCGCTTTGCCGGACAGGCTTTTCTGGTCGCGCTGATCCTGGGGCCAGGCCTTGGGGCGGCGCTGCGCACCCGCTATCCCCTGATCCATCTGGCACGATCAGGCTTTCAACTGGGCGCGACGGGCCTGTTTTTTGCCAGTCTTGGCTATATCGGACTGGCCGAGGCCACCGCCCTGACCGACATCAACCCGATTCTGATCACATTGGGGGCCGCCATATTTCTTGGAGAACGCCTTGGCCCCCGCCGCATCGTCGGGGTGGCAGTGGCGATGATCGGCGCGCTGATCGTCATCCGCCCCGGTGCGGGCGTTTTCACCCCTGCGGCCCTGCTGCCGTTGGGTTGCGCGCTGTCTTATGCCGGCAACGCCCTTCTGACCCGCTATGTCGGTCAGAAAGAGGGGCCGTGGACCTCACTGATCCTTGCCGCCCTGTTCGGCACCCTTGTCATGGGACTGTCCATGCCCTTTGTCTGGCAGCCGATCGCCACAGCCGACATTCCGCTGTTCCTGACGCTGGGCGTGCTGGGCACCGGCGCGCAGCTTTGCGTGATCCGGTCATTCTCGATGGCCGAAGCGTCGGCGGTGGCACCGTTTGCCTATGTGGGCATTGTCTTTGCCACCTTCTGGGGCGGGGTGCTGTACGGGGAATATCCGGACAAATTTACCATCATCGGCGCGCTTGTGATCGTGGGGGCAGGACTTTATGTCTGGCACCGCGAAACAACGGTGAAACGCCCGCATGTCTGACCCCACGCCCCGGTTCAAGCCGATGGATTTTGCGCAAAACCTTGTGGTGCGCGGGGTGATCGGGCTTGCACTGGCGCTGCCTTACCGCTGGCGGGTGCCGCTTGTGGGCGGGCTGATGCGGCGGATCGTGGGGCCATTGGCCGGGTACAAGGCGCGCGCACGCGACAATCTGGCGATGATCTGGCCCGATCTGCCGGTCCCACAGCGCCATGCCATTGCCGATCAGGCGCTGGACAACGCAGGCCGCACCCTGATCGAGAATTACTCGACCGCCGAATTCACGGCACGGCAGGCCAATGTCAGCCCGATCGGGCCGGGGGTGGCCGCGCTGCAATCCGCACGCGCCGCCCATCGCGCGGTCATTCTGGTGTCAGGCCATTTCGGCAACTATGAGGCCGCGCGCGCCGCACTGGTGGCGCAGGGCCTGCAGATCGGCGGTCTCTACCGCCCGATGTCCAACCGCTATTTCAACGCCCATTACGTCCGCACGATGGAGGCCTTTGGCGGCCCGATCTTTGCCCAAGGCCGCGCAGGAACGGCCGGATTTGTCCGCCATCTGAAGGCGGGCGGCTTGCTCGTGCTGCTGTTCGATCAACATGCAGCAGGGGAACCGATTGATTTTCTTGGAAAACCGGCGCTGACCGCCCTGTCTGCGGCCGAACTGGCGCTGCGCTACAATGCCGATCTGATCCCCTTCTATGGCACCCGAAACCCTGACGGCCTGACCTTCACTGTGGAACTCGAATCCCCGATCCCCCACAGCACCCCACTTGCGATGACCACCGCGCTGACCCGCAGCCTTGAATCCCGCGTGCGCGCCAACCCCGGCCAATGGTTCTGGATCCACCGTCGCTGGAAGTGACCACTTCCCTGACGCTGAAAGGGACCACTTGCCTAAAATCTATCTAAAATTTGCATCCTCTGTGCACAAATATCCCACGGGGTTTGGGGGGGGGTGCCCCCCAATTGGACCCTCACGGCAAACGCACCGCCGCCAGAATTTCTCCCGGCCCTTCGCTTTGAATGATCACAACCACGGGCGCATCCCCCGCAGCCTGCGCGCGCATCTCCAGCGGCTCTTGCCCCGACCATCCGCCCACATCATCCCATGCCGTGACAATGTTGTGATAAGCCACGTTCAACCCGGCATTTTCACCACGTTCGATCACCACCTCGGCACGGTCGGTATAGCGCACCACGTCCACCCGCGCTGGTCGGGTCAGCGGTGGGTTGGCGCTGGCGCGGATGATCACCTCATTGCCTTGCCGCGTGACAGTCAAGGCAACGGGCGGCGAAAGCCCCAACTGGGCGTCAATGGCGCGGGCCACTTCGTCGGGCTGATTTCCCTCCATCTGGTCGCGCCCGCCGACGATGATCTGCGGCGTGTAGATCATCTTGCTGCCTGCGGCACGGGCATAGGCCTTCTGGCGCATGGTGAATCTGGCATCCGCGAAACTGTCTTCCCAGCCGATGTAATCCCAATAATCCACATGCAACGCCAAAGCGATCACTCCGGGTTGCGCAGCCAGGGTCGCGAACATGTCGTCGGCAGGCGGGCAGGACGAACACCCCTGCGAGGTGTAAAGCTCGACCACCACGCCGGTTTCCGACTGCGCTAGGGCACCGCCGCCACAGCAAAGCCACAGCCCGCAGGCCGCACTGACGATTTGTCGCATCATGGTGTTCATCCCCGAACCTTTCCCATGCTTCTATCGAAGCCCTGCCCGCCCCGCCAATCAAGGTTTTGCGAGCCAAAGTTACAGGTTTTTCATATCTGGCGGTGCAATGTCCGCAAAAGGGGGTGGATTTTCGGCATACAATTGCATACAATGCCATCCGACAGCCGCAGGATTCCCTTGCACCGCCTGCCCACATACCGCAAAACATCGCCATCCACGCCACGCCCAGGAGGCCAGAATGACCGTCACCGTCGGACACGACAGCGCGAAAACCAAGCAAACCCTGACCGCAGGCGGCCAGACGGTTTCCTTTTATTCGATCCCCGCAGCCGAAGCGGCTGGCCTTGGCTCTTTCGCGCGCTTGCCTGCCGCGCTGAAGGTCGTGCTGGAAAACATGCTGCGCTTTGAAGATGCCAAAACGGTATCGCTTGACGATATTCGCGCCTTCTCGGAATGGGGCGCAAACGGCGGCAAGAACCCGCGCGAAATCGCCTACCGCCCGGCGCGCGTGCTGATGCAGGACTTCACCGGCGTGCCGGCCGTGGTCGATCTGGCGGCGATGCGCGACGGCATCAAGGGCCTTGGCGGCAATGCCCAGGCGATCAACCCACTGGCCCCGGTCGATCTGGTCATCGACCACTCGGTGATGATCGACGAATTCGGCACGCCCCGCGCGTTTCAGGCCAACGTCGACCGCGAATATGAACGCAACATGGAACGGTATGTTTTCCTGAAATGGGGCCAAAAAGCCTTCAACAACTTCCGCGTCGTGCCCCCGGGCACCGGGATCTGCCATCAGGTCAACCTTGAATATCTGGCGCAGACCGTCTGGACCGACACCGACCAGCACGGCAATCTGGTGGCCTATCCCGACACTTTGGTCGGCACCGACAGCCACACCACCATGGTCAACGGTCTGGCGGTTCTGGGCTGGGGCGTCGGCGGCATTGAGGCCGAAGCCGCCATGCTGGGCCAACCGGTTTCCATGCTGATCCCCGAGGTCGTCGGCTTCAAGCTGACCGGCGAGATGGTTGAGGGCACCACCGCCACCGATCTGGTGCTGAAGGTTGTGCAGATGCTGCGCAAGCATGGCGTGGTCAACAAATTCGTCGAATTCTACGGCGAAGGGCTGGATCGTCTGCCGCTTGCCGATCGCGCCACCATCGCCAACATGGCCCCCGAATACGGTGCCACCTGTGGCTTCTTCCCGATCGACGATGAAACCATCCGCTACCTGCGCAACACCGGCCGCGACGAAGGCCGCATCGCCTTGGTCGAGGCCTACGCAAAGGCCAACGGCATGTGGCGCGATGCGGGGTACGACCCGATCTACACCAGCACCCTGCATCTGGACATGGGCAGCATCGTGCCCGCCATTTCCGGCCCAAAGCGCCCGCAAGACTACCTGCCACTGACCGAAGCGGCGCAGACCTTTGGCGAATACATCCGCTGCGAGCGCAAGCTGCCGGTCGCCACAGTTGCGCAAACCGTGCAATGGAATGCCGAGGGCGGCGCAGATTTCCCGCAGGAACTGTCGGGCCACTGCGGCTTTTCCTTTGCCAAGGTTGCCGGTCAGGATTACGCCCTGCGCGATGGATCGGTGGTGATCGCCTCGATCACCTCCTGCACCAACACCTCGAACCCCTATGTGATGATCGGTGCAGGCCTTGTTGCCCGCAAGGCCCGCGCTTTGGGTCTGAAATCAAAGCCTTGGGTGAAAACTTCACTCGCCCCCGGATCGCAGGTGGTGTCGGAATACCTGAATGCCGCCGGCCTGCAGGAAGATCTTGATGCCGTAGGGTTCAACCTGGTCGGCTATGGCTGCACCACCTGTATCGGCAACTCTGGCCCGCTGGACCCGGCAATTTCCGCCGCAATCAACGAAGGCGATCTGGTCGCAACCGCCGTTCTGTCCGGCAACCGCAACTTTGAGGGCCGCATTTCGCCTGACGTGCGCGCCAACTATCTGGCCTCGCCGCCGCTATTGGTCGCCTACGCCCTTGCTGGCGACATGAACCTCGACCTCACCACCCAGCCTTTGGGCATGGGCACCAATGGCCCGGTCTATCTGAAAGACGTCTGGCCGACCAACAAAGAGATCTCCGATCTGGTCGAATCCACCGTCACCCGTGCGGCGTTCCAAAAGAAATACGCCGACGTCTTCAAGGGCGACGAGAAATGGCAAGCCGTCGAAATCACCGACAGCGAAACCTACGACTGGCCCGCGTCCTCGACCTATATCCAGAACCCGCCCTATTTCAAAGGCATGGCCAAAACTCCGGGCGTGATCTCGAACATCGCAAACGCCCGCGTTCTGGCGGTTCTGGGTGACATGATCACCACCGACCACATCTCGCCGGCGGGTTCGTTCAAAGCCACCACCCCCGCGGGCCAATACCTGACCGAACGTCAGGTGCCGGTCAGCGACTTCAACTCGTACGGCGCACGGCGTGGCAACCACGAGGTGATGATGCGCGGCACCTTCGCCAACATCCGCATCAAGAAC
>CAZCFC010000108.1:0-9376 GCA_964497815.1 uncultured Cypionkella sp. | reverse complement strand
GACTGATGATCTGGCAGGATTTCATGTTTTCCTGCCATATTTACCCTGCCTCCGAAACATTCCTGGCCGATGTGGCCATCGAAGTGGCGGAACAGGCCAAGCGCTTGCATCACCATGCCAGCCTTGTCTTGTGGTGTGGCGACAATGAACTGATCGGTGCGTTGACGTGGTTCCCGGAAACGCGGGCCAATCGCGACCTGTATCTGGTTGGCTATGACCGTCTGAACCGGACGATCGAGCAGGCTTTGAAAGCGGCGGTGCCGGGGGCCACGTGGTGGCCGTCATCGCCGTCTCCGGGGCCGATGGATTTCGGGGATGCGTGGCATGACGATTCCAAAGGAGACATGCATTTCTGGAGTGTCTGGCACGAGGGCCGGGATTTCGACCATTACCGCGATGTATCCCCCCGGTTCTGTTCGGAATTCGGCTTTCAGTCTTATCCTTCGATGGATGTGATCCGCAAATTCGCAGCGCCCGAGGATTTCAACATTGCCGCCCCGGTGATGGAAAGTCACCAGAAGAACGCCGGTGGCAATGCGCGGATTGCCGAAACCATGTTCCGCTATTTCCGCTTTCCGGTGGGGTTTGAGAATTTCGTCTATATGTCTCAGGTCCAGCAGGGTCTGGCGATCAAGACCGCCGTCACCCATTGGCGCAGTTTGAAACCGCATTGCATGGGCACGCTGATCTGGCAGTTGAATGACACCTGGCCGGTGTGCAGCTGGGCCAGTCTGGACCACGGCGGCGGTTGGAAATTGCTGCATCACATGGCAAGGGATTTCAACGCGCCGCTTTTCGTGTCGGCGGTTCCTGTCAAGGGCACGATCGAGCTGCGTGCGGTCAACGATGCGGCCGAGGCCGTTGATCTGACCGTCACCGCGATGGCCGTTTCCATGGATGGCACCACACGCGAATTGGCGCGCGCGACGGTTTCTGTTGGCCCGGATGCGGCCAAGGTTGCGCTGTCGATCCCGGCCTATCAGGTCAGTCAGGCCGAAATGCTGGCCTATGTCTGGTCGCAAGGGGAAATCCTGATCGGCGGCGATGTGTTCGCGCCCAAGCCCTACAAGGCCTATGATTTGTTGCCGCCCAACCTGCAGATGGCGGTCGCAGCCAACCCGGCCAACGCGGCCAACGGGGCCGATTATGATCTGACCATCACGGCCGATACACTGGCGCTGTTTGTGGCTGTGGAATCCGATCAGCCGGGGCGGTTCTCGGACAACGCTTTCACGGTCTTCCCCGGCCATCCGGCGACCCTGACCTTCACCCCCGAAGTGCCCGGCATCGCCCCGCATTTCACCATCCGTGATCTACATTCTGCGACCTATGGGACGCATTGACCGCCAAGGAGGCCCGCTATGATCAGCTATCAACTCTATTCATCCCGCAACTTCCCGCCGACTGCCGATACACTGAAAATGCTGGCCGCCGCCGGATATGAGGGCGCCGAGGGCTTTGGCGGGCTTTATGCCGACAAGGCCGGTCTGGCCGATCTGGCGGCGGGTCTGAAATCCACCGGGCTGAAGATGATCTCGGGTCACTTCGGGCTGGATCAGGTGGAAGCAACGCCGGATTGGGCGATCGAGGTTGCCAAGACATTGGGGATGGAGACGGTGATCGTACCCTGGATCCACCCCGATCTGCGCCCCGCCACCGGCAAGGGCTGGCAGGACCTGGGCGCGCGGCTGCAAAAGGCGGGTGCGCCGATCCGGGCGGCGGGGCTGAATTTCGGCTGGCACAACCATGACTTCGAATTCTTCACCACGCCCGACGGGGCCATTCCGCAGGCGGCATTGTTTGACGGCGGGCCGGATCTGAAATGGGAGATGGACGTCGCCTGGGTCGTGCGCGGCGGGGCTGATCCCATGGCATGGATCAAGGACCACGCGCACCGCATTGTGGCCGCGCATGTCAAGGACATCGCGCCATCGGGCAAAAATCTGGCCGAGGATGGCTGGGCCGATGTTGGTCATGGGGTCGTTGACTGGAAAGCGATCCTGCCGGCGCTGAAGGCGATTGGCGTTTCGAATTTCGTGATGGAGCACGACAACCCCGCCGACCATCTGCGCTTTGCAACCCGGTCGATTGCGACCGTGAAAGCCCTGTAAGGAAATATCATGGCAAATCTTGGCATTGGCATCATCGGATGCGGCAATATCTCGACCTCATACCTGCGGCTGGCCCCCCTGTTCCGGGGGCTTGAGGTGCGGGCGGTGGCCGATATGAACATGGCCACCGCGCAGGCGCGGGCGGCAGAGTTTGGTGTGAAAGCGCAGTCGGTGGATGATCTGCTGGCCAACAATGACGTTGATGTGGTGATCAACCTGACCATTCCCGATGCGCATTACAGCGTGACCAGGCGCATTCTGGAGGCAGGCAAGCACGCCTATTCCGAAAAGCCGCTGGTGTTGACGCTGGCTGAAGGGGTGGCATTGCGCGATCTGGCAGCCAGCAAGGGCCTTGCTGTCGGCTGCGCCCCCGATACGTTCCTGGGTGGCACCCATCAGCAAGCCCGCGCGCTGATTGACGAGGGCAAGCTGGGGCAGATCACCACCGGTTGCGCCGCCATTCAGGGCCATGGGCCGGAAAGCTGGCATCCGTCGCCCGATTTCTTCTATCTGCCGGGCGCAGGGCCGATCATGGACATGGGGCCTTACTACATCGCCAATCTGATCAACCTGTTGGGGCCTGTCCGCCGGGTGGGTGCGCTGACCTCATCGGCCACGCCGACGCGTGTGATCGGGTCGGGCGACAAGGCGGGGCAGGAGATCGCGGTGAAGACCCCGTCGAACATTCAGGCGCTGCTGGAGTTCCATTCGGGTGCGACCATCAGCTTTTCGGCAAGCTGGGACGTCTGGCATCACAAGCGCAACCACTTTGAACTGTATGGCACCGAGGGCACTCTTTATGTTCCGGACCCGAACTTTTTCGGCGGGCCGCTGGAAATGGCCGGGCGTGACGGGGTGCTGCATGCGGTTGATGCCTGGGATCACCCGTTCAGCAAGGTCAACCAGCAAGGCCATCGCGGCGAGGATCAGGCCAATTACCGCACCGCGGGCATGGCCGATATGGTGCTGGCTGTGACGGAAGGCCGCGACGCGCGCTGTTCGCTGGAGCGGACGCTGCACGGGGTGGATGTGATGACGGCCTGCCTGAAATCGGGCGAGACCGGGGAGTTTGTGACCCTGACCACCACCTGCACCCGGCCTGCGGCCCTGGGGCCGGATGAGGCGCGAGCATTGCTGCGTTAAGGCTGGAACCGGGGGGCTGCGCGCCCCCCGGACCCCTTGCGGGATATTTGAACACAGAGGATGACCATGATCGAAAATCCGGTGCTGCGCGGGTTCAATGCTGATCCGTCCTTTTGCCGGGTGGGTGAGGATTATTACATCGCCACCTCTACCTTCGAATGTTATCCCGGCGTGCAGATCCATCACAGCCGCGATCTGGTGAACTGGCAATTGGTCGCGCGGCCTTTGAGGCGCGCCAGTCAGTTGGACATGCGCGGCAATCCCGACAGTTGCGGGGTTTGGGCGCCGTGCCTGTCCTATGCCGACGGAAAGTTCTGGCTGGTTTATACGGATGTGAAACGGCTGGATGGCGCGTTCAAGGATGCGCACAACTATATCGTCACCTGTGAAACCGTGGATGGCGATTGGTCGGACCCGGTTTATGTGACGTCATCTGGCTTCGATCCGTCGCTGTTTCACGACGATGATGGCCGCAAGTGGTTTTTGAACATGCGATGGAACCACCGTCCGGTTGGGTCGGGGTTGAACCCGGCGCATGACCGCTTTGACGGGATCGAACTGCAGGAATGGCATCCAGAGCGCGGCCTTCTGGGGGCGGTGACGACGATTTATGTCGGCACATCCCTGGGCCTGACCGAGGCCCCGCATCTGTTCAAGCGCAACGGCTGGTACTATCTGACCACGGCCGAAGGTGGAACCGGCTATGACCATGCGGTGACGCTGGTGCGGTCGCGCAGCATCCATGGCCCTTACCAGACCCATCCCGATCAGCACGTGATGACCGCGCGATTTGCGCCCGGAAATCCGATTCAGCGGGTTGGCCATGGCCAGTATGTCGAGGGCCCGAATGGCGAGGCCTGGCACAGCTATCTGTGCGGCAGGCCGATTGAGGGGCCGCATGGGTTGTTCTGTGCAACCGGGCGCGAGACAGGGATTGCGCTGTGCGAATGGCGCGACGACTGGCTGTATCTGCAGGGGGGCGGTTTGGTGCCGCAGGCGGTGCTGCCGGGGGCCGTGCGCTTGCCGGGGCCCGCAACCGTGCATGAATTTGCCAGCGTTCTGCCGCCCGAGTTTCAGTGGCTGCGCACCCCTTACCCGGAGCGGATCTTCCAGATGACGGGGACCGCGTTGCGGCTGACCGGGCGGGAAAGCCTGGGGTCGTGGTTCGAGCAGGCCTTGGTGGCGCGGCGGCAGGAAGATCAGGCGTACCATGCCGAAACCACGGTGCATGCCGATCCGCCGAACTGGCAACGCGCCGCCGGGTTGACCACCTATTACAACCGCCACAAGTTCCACGCAGCCCTGATCACGCATGAGCCGGGGCTGGGCCGCTGTGCGCGCATCGTGTCCTGTGTGGGGGACGTGACCGAGGCCTTGACCTTCAGCGATCCGGTGGCGGTGCCGGACGGGCCGGTCACGCTGTCGGTTACAGTGGACCGCTCTGTCCAGCAATTCCATTGGGCTGCTGGCGGTGCAGCGCAGCCGCTTGGGCCGCAACTGGATGCCAGCGTGATTTCCGACGAGGGCGGGCGCGGTGAGCATGCCTCGTTCACGGGGGCTTTCGTCGGCATGGTCGCCCATGATCTGACCGGGCAGGGGTGGAGTGCCGATTTCACCCGGTTTGCCTATGTGCCGGACAAGGCGTAACAACCGGGCTTGCATGCGTGCCCCCCTCCGTCATAACTGTGCCATTGCTTGAGTGAGTGGCTGCATGACGGATGACCTGCGCAAAATCCCGACCCACGAGGTGATCTACGCGCGGTTGCGCGACATGATCCTGTTCGGGGTTCTGCAGCCGGGGCAGCCGGTGACAATTCAAGGGCTGACGGCCGATCTGGCGGCGGGAATGACCCCTGTGCGCGAGGCGATCCGAAGGCTGGCGGCAGAGGGGGCCTTGCTGCCGCAGGGCAACCGCCGCGTGACGGTGCCGCGCCTGACCCCCGGCATTCTGGAAGAGCTGGCCTTTGCCCGCATGACCCTTGAGCCGAAACTGGCCGAGATGGCGGCGGTGACGCCCGACCTGATTGACCGGCTGACGGCGATCGACGCGCGGGTGGATGCGGCGATCCGCGCGGATGATGTGTCGGGCTATCTGCAAAGCAACCACGCCTTTCATTTTGCCCTGTACGAGGCGGCGGGGGCGGGTGTTTTGCTGGACATGGCGCGGTCGTTGTGGCTGCGCTTTGGGCCGTCCTTGCGGGTTGTGTCGGCGCGGTCGGGGGCAACCGAACTGCCGGATGCGCACAAAGAGGCGCTGGCGGCGATGCGGGCGGGCGATATGGCCGGCGTGGCCGCCGCGATGCAGCGCGACATTGCCCAAGGGGTTGACCATGTGCGCGCGGCCTTGGCTCGGGGTGAAATCTGAGGGTTGCGGACTGCTGAAAAAATTTGATCAAATTTCTTGAATGCCTGATCGTTTGATCATATCCTGATTGCGAAGCTCGCCGGATTCGGCGGCACATGCCATATTTCGCAGGGGTCAGCCGATGAACAAGATCACAAACCACATGCCGACCGCCGAGTTGCAGGCGCTGGACGCGGCCCACCACATGCATCCGTTCACGGAAAATGCGGCGCTGGCGAAAAAGGGCGTGCGGATCATGACGCAGGGCAAGGGCGTCTGGCTGACGGACTCGGAAGGTCAGCGGATCATCGACGGCATGGCGGGGCTGTGGTGTGTGAACATCGGCTATGGCCGCCCCGAGATGGGCGATGTGGCCAAGGCGCAGATGGATCAGCTTGCCTATTACAACACCTTCTTCCAGACCAGCCATGTGCCAGCCATCGCGCTGGCCGCCAAGATTGCCGAACTGGCGCCGGGTGATCTGAACCATGTGTTCTTTGCCGGATCGGGGTCCGAGGCCAATGACACCAACATCCGCATGGTGCGGCGCTATTGGGACATCAAAGGCCAGTCCGAAAAGCGCATCATCATCGCGCGGCACAATGGCTATCACGGCTCCACCATGGGCGGCGGATCTTTGGGCGGCATGTCGGGGATTCACGGCCATGGCGGCAAGATCGGCGGCATCGTGCATATCGGTGAGCCGAACTGGTGGGCGCAGGGTGGCGACATGACGCCCGAAGCCTTTGGCCTGATGCGCGCGCAAGAGCTGGAGACGATGATCAAGGATCTGGGCGTGGAAAACGTCGCGGCCTTCATCGGTGAACCCATTCAGGGCGCGGGCGGGGTGATCGTGCCGCCAAGCACCTATTGGCCGGAAATTCAGCGTATCTGCGACCAGTATGGCATCTTGCTGATTGCGGATGAGGTCATCACCGGCTTTGGCCGCACCGGCAACTGGTTCGGCAGCCAGACCTTTGGCATCAAGCCGCATATCATGACCATCGCCAAGGGCCTGTCGTCGGGCTATCAGCCGATCGGTGGGTCGGTTGTGTGCGACGAGGTTGCCGAAGTGCTGGGCAGCCATGGCGATTTCAACCACGGCTACACCTATTCCGGCCATCCGGTGGCGGCGGCGGTGGCGCTGGAAAACCTGCGGATCATGCAGGAAGAGCATATCGTCGAGCATGTGCGGGACGTGGCGCACCCCTATCTGAAAGAGCGTTGGACCGCCCTGATGGATCACCCGATGGTGGGCGATACGCAGTTGGTCGGGCTGATGGGGTCGCTGGCGCTGACCCCGAACAAAGAGACGCGGGCGCGGTTTGCCAGCGATTATGGCACTGTGGGCTATCGCTGCCGCGAGCGCTGTTTTGCCAACAACCTGATCATGCGGCATGTGGGCGACCGGATGATCATCTCGCCGCCGCTGGTGATCACGCCGGATGAAATCGACATTCTGATCGAGCGGGCGAAAAAGTCGCTGGACGAATGTTATGCCGGGTTGAAGGCGGACGGTCTGTTCAAACCGGCCTGAGGCATGGCGGTATTTCGATGATCGGCAGGCGCCGGGCCGCAGGGTCTGGCGCCCCCCTGCGTCTGGCGCGGCGCAGGGTGCGGCGGCGGAAGCCTCCGGCGGGGGTATTTCCGACAAGATGAACGCATCGGCAAGTGGCAGGGCCGGGTATTGTGCTTTTCTGTCGTGCCTGCTTGAGTTTGCGGCCTGCGCCGCCTACACCTTGTGCAAAGGCAAAAAGGATGGCTCCCCATGCGGATTCACAGTGATCTGGCCGATACCATCGGCAACACCCCGCTTCTGAAGCTGAAGCGCGCGTCGGAAATGACCGGGTGCACGATCCTTGGCAAATGCGAATTTCTGAACCCCGGACAATCGGTCAAGGACCGTGCAGCGCTTTACATGATCCGCGCCGCGGTGGCGGACGGATCGCTGCGCCCCGGCGGGACGATCGTGGAAGGCACGGCGGGCAACACCGGAATCGGGTTGGCTTTGGTCGGGGCCAGCATGGGGTTTCGCACCGTGATCGTCATTCCCGAGACGCAGTCTCAGGAAAAGAAAGACATGCTGCGGCTGGCCGGGGCGGAACTGGTGCAAGTGCCGGCGGCGCCCTACAAGAACCCCAACAACTATGTGCGCTATTCGGGCCGTCTGGCCGAGGCCTTGGCGCGCACCGAACCCAACGGCGCGATCTGGGCCAATCAGTTTGACAATGTGGCCAACCGCCTGAGCCACATCGAAGCCACCGGCCCCGAGATCTGGGAGCAGACCGGCGGCAAGGTTGATGGCTTTATCTGTGCCGTGGGGTCGGGGGGCACTTTGGCGGGCGTTGGCATGGCGTTGCAGCCGCGTGGCGTAAAGATCGGTCTGGCCGACCCGGAAGGCGCTGCGCTGCATGCGTTTTACACCACCGGGCGGCTGGATGCGCCGGGATCGTCGATCACCGAGGGCATCGGTCAAGGGCGGATCACCGCGAACCTTGAGGGCTTTACCCCCGATTACAGCTATCGCATTCCGGACGCCGAAGCTTTGCCTTTGGTCTTTGAAATGCTGGAGGAAGAGGGCGTCTGTCTGGGGGGGTCGTCCGGGATCAACATCGCGGGCGCGATCCGCATGGCCCAGGAAATGGGGCCAGGGCACACCATCGTGACCATTCTTTGCGATTACGGCAACCGCTATCAGTCCAAGCTTTATAACCCGGCTTTCCTGAAGGAAAAGGGGCTGCCGGTGCCGGAATGGCTTGACCGTGCGCCGCGTGCGATCCCCGCGGTGTTCGAGGACGCATGACCGCTGTGGCGGGCCGCAGGGCAGGGGCGGGTTTGCGCGCGCTGTGCCTGCTGCTGCTGCTGGCCTTGCCCGCCGTGGCTTTGGCGCAGACCGCGCTGGACGGGCCCCCGCGGCAGGTTGACGAGTCTGGTGCGCTGCTGCCGCGATTGGGGCCGGACGGGGCGCTGGTGACGGCTGATGCGCCGATCGGGCCGATCAACGCGACGGCGGGCGCGGATGCAGCGGATCAGGCCCCAAGTCTGGACTATGACGCCTGGAACCGGATGGCGGTGCGGGCCGAAAAGGCGATCGAAGACAGCAGCCGCACCTCTGTGTCGCTGGAAAATCTGCGCGCGCAGCTGGTGGACTGGCGCGAGGCGCTGTTGGGCGCGCAAAGCGCCAATTCGGCGCGGATTGCGACGCTGCGCACCCAGATCACCGCTTTGGGCCCGGCACCCGCCGATGGCGCCGTCGAGGCCGAAGAAATCGCCAAGCGGCGCAGCGAGTTGACGGATCAACTTGTGCGTCTGCAGGCCCCCGGCATTGCGGCCGAAGAGGCCTATCAGCGCGCCGATGGTCTGATCCGCGAGATCGACCGGGTGCTGCGCGAACGGCAGGCCGATCAGTTGCTGCAACTGTGGCCGATGCCGATCAACCCGGCGAACTGGCCTGCGGCGCTGCGGGTGTTGTCGGACACGGCGGTAACGATCTGGACCGAGACTGCGGCGCTGTGGCGCACGCCCGAGGCGCGTGCGAAATTGGGCGACAATCTGCCCGTGGTGCTGGGGCTTTTGCTGCTGGCAGGTGGGATCTTGTGGCGCGGGCGGCTGTGGATCAACCGCGTGACCAACCGGTTGCAGGACAGATCATCGGCGCGGGGGCGGCGGATCTGGGCCTTTCTGGCGTCATTGGGGCAGATCGTGGTGCCGATGCTGGGCGTGGTGCTGCTGTCGGTCGCGCTGGAGATGGCGGCGATGCTGGGCATTCTGGGGCAGG
>CAZCFC010000107.1:8226-9392 GCA_964497815.1 uncultured Cypionkella sp. | reverse complement strand
ACGAGTTGAACCACACCGGCGCGCACAAGATCAACAACGTGCTGGGCCAGATCATTCTGGCGCGCCGCATGGGGAAAACCCGGATCATCGCGGAAACCGGCGCCGGACAGCACGGGGTGGCCACGGCCACCGTCTGTGCCAAGTTCGGTCTGCAATGCATCGTCTACATGGGCGCGCATGACGTCGAGCGTCAGGCGCCGAACGTCTTCCGGATGAAGCTGCTGGGGGCCGAAGTGGTTCCCGTCACCTCTGGACGCGGCACGTTGAAAGACGCGATGAACGATGCGCTGCGCGACTGGGTGACCAACGTGCGCGATACCTTCTATTGCATCGGCACAGTTGCGGGCCCGCATCCCTATCCGGCGATGGTGCGCGATTTCCAAAGCATCATCGGCAAAGAGGTGCGCTGGCAACTGGCCGAACAGGAAGGTGAGGGCCGCCTGCCAGACACCGTGATCGCGGCGATTGGCGGCGGTTCGAACGCCATGGGCCTGTTTTACCCCTTCCTTGACGATACATCGGTGAACATCATCGGGGTCGAGGCCGGCGGCAAAGGTGTCGACGATCGCATGGAACATTGTGCCAGCCTGACCGGAGGTCGCCCTGGCGTGCTTCACGGCAACCGCACCTATCTGCTGCAGGATGACGACGGCCAGATTCTAGAGGGCTTCAGCATCAGCGCCGGTCTGGATTACCCCGGCATCGGGCCGGAACACAGCTGGCTGCACGATATGGGCCGCGCCAAGTATGTCTCGATCACCGATGCCGAGGCTTTGGAGGCGTTTCAGTTGTCGTGCAAACTGGAAGGCATCATCCCCGCGCTGGAACCCAGCCATGCTCTGGCGCATGTGATCAAGATCGCGCCCACGCTGCCCGCAGACCATATCATCGTGATGAACATGTGTGGACGCGGCGACAAGGATATTTTCACCGTGGCCCGGCATCTGGGTGTCAAGATTTCAGGCTGATAAGCTGCAAAATCAGACGGTTAAGGCGCATAAACGAAGGTTTATGCGCCTTTTTGCTGCCACAAGGGGCCGCCGCAAACATTTGGCGGATAGCCGCCACCAACCCGCTGCCGCACCTTCTGCCTGACTTGAACGGCGATTCGACGGACTGAAATCCGCAGCACCGCCGACAGGTCAGAGGCAGTTGATCCGTACGGA
>CAZCFC010000107.1:0-8216 GCA_964497815.1 uncultured Cypionkella sp. | reverse complement strand
TGATTAAAGTCAACAAGTGCAGGGTGCGTACCAGTGTGTCGGTGCTTGCGATGGTTTTTTCGGCGTCAATGGCCTTGGCCGACGTCGAGGAAGCCACCGCAGATGTCGAGGGTGACACAGCGATGTCTGTGCCAGAAGTCATCTCTTGTGAAATGTTTCCCGGCCCAGTTGAGCCGGTTGATGCACCCGAAGATCTGGTGAAACCGGAAGAGCCGGTTGTAACGATTGTGACGGTTGATGGTGGCGAAGAAGTGCTGGTTACATTGACCGGGGTTTCTGTGGAAGACGGCGGTGAAGACCCGCTCATGTACTATACGAGTGTTCAGGGCGGTCCCGAGTTTGACATGGTCAAACGGAACCCCGCTTCGGTTGCAGTCCGCGCGGATCGCTTGTCGCAAGCGCGTGATCCGGCTGCGGTGCCGAACCTGTGTGATGTTGCAGGGCCGGGGCTGGACTGGCTTTGTGGTGCGAAGGCCCGCTAATCCGGTTTCGGATTCTGGGCCGGGCGGCACCAGCCAACTCCCCGGTTGGTGCCGCCTTGCGTTTTGCTTATAAACAAACCGAAAGGGGTGGCCTGAACCTGCGTTGGGGGTGGCGGTCCGGGGGCATTGGGTGACGTTATGTTGAAAAAGCTGCTGCTGCTTTCGGGGCTGACTGTCGGGATGGCACAGGTGGCCTTCGCCGATGCGGTGTCTGACAAGATTGTCGCCAATCTACGGGCACAAGGATTTGCGGTGCTTCAGATGGATCGCACCTGGCTGGGGCGGATGTGGGTTTTGGCCCGCAATGATGAAGTTCAGCGTGAGGTGGTGTTCAACCCCGTCACGGGCGAGATTTTGCGCGACTACACTGTACTTCTGGCGACGTTGCACGCGCCCTCGCAGGATGACACGCAACAGGTGGTGGCAAGCCCGGCGGCTCCTGTCAGTCCTCCGGTTCTGGGGGCCAGTTCGCCAGGGGTGACCGCAGGTGCGGTCGAGATGCCGCAGGTTGGCGCGTCAGATCAAAGCGTCAGTGCGCCCATCAACCCCGTGCAATAGGCAAGATCCTGAATTCCATGAACTTTACCGATGACTTGCCGCTGCCGGTGGCCCACTCATGACCCGCGCCCGCGCGTTTTTGTTGCTGTTGCTGGTGCAGGTTGCCTGTGCGGGCGTATTTGTGCTGGACATCCTGCTGTCGATATTCGGCTTTTACCCGGTGCCTTTACCCTGGACCACGCGAGAGCTGATGGAAATGGGGGCGGCCGTTGGGCTGCTGTTGGGGGGGGCGTTCGGCGGAGTCTTGGTCTGGCGGTCCTTTCGCGATTTGCGCCACGCCGAAGCGCGGCTGTCGCGCGCCTCAAGCGCCTTCATGGATATGCTGACCGCGCGGTTTGAAGAATGGGGCCTGACTGCGGCAGAGCGGGATGTGGCGCTGTTTGCGATCAAAGGCATGAACGTGCAGGAAATCGCGCAGCTGCGCGAGACCAGCGAGGGCACCGTCAAGGCCCAGACGGCGGCGATATATCGCAAGGCCGGGGTCACCGGGCGACCGCAACTGCTTAGCCTGTTCATCGACGACATGATGGGGGGCAACGCAGAGCCTGGCTTGTCCGAATCAAGTCGGCACCCCCCCGAAAGCAAGGCCCGTCTGCGCGCCTGATGAGGCTGGGCGTGCCGGCAGTGCCTAAACCTGCGGTCTAGATCGCCGCCGGCACCAGACAAGGCATGAAAAACCGCAGCAACGCTTGGCCCCCCACAAGCCGTCCGGCGGCCGTATTTCCCGGCTTTTGCCGTAAACTGCGGTTTATGCGCCCAAACTGGCGACCTAAAGACCCATGGCTAAACCCCAGTTCAATTTCAGTTTCGATCGGTTGGATGCAGTGCTGATGTCGTCGCCGGAAGCGGCACACGATTTCAGATGATCCACCGCGGCACATGACAGGCCGCCACACCAACAAGGGAATAAGCCTATGAAACTGAAAACAAAGCTTATGATGTTCACTGCCGCTATGGCCTTGTCCTCGACGATGGCTTTTGCTGCGATTACCGGCAACGATGTCGTGGCCTCATATCAGGCCGAGGCGTACAGCTATATTCAGGTCAAGGAAGGCCCGACCCAGATCAAGGTTGAAGCGATCAAGGACGGCCAGAAGATTGAAGTCATCTATGACAAGGCGTCCGGCGCTGTGTTGAAAAGCGAAACCTCGACCGCAAATCCCAATGAGGCCACCCGCACCGGCGTTTTCGTCCGGCAGGTTGGGCGGGATTTTGACCGCGACGGCAATGGCGATGACGACAGCCTTGACGACAACGACGATGACAACGGCAACGATGACGACAACGACGACAGCGACGACAACGGCAGCGATGACGGCGATGATGATCATGGGGGCGATGACGACAACGGCGACGACAGCGATGATGACACTGACGGCGGCGACGACGGCGGCGACGACAACGATGACGACAGCGGCAGCGATGACCACTGATCCCACCGCGTGATCTGTATGAAATGCGATGCGCCCCGGTATTGCCGGGGCGCTTGGCTTGGCCGATACTGCAAGAAACTGGCCGCTCTTTTTGGGTGACGCGATGAACCGACGCCATTTCATGACCACCCTGTGCATAGGGGCTTTGACCGCTGGCATCGCGCAGGCCGCTTCATATGAAGAGTCGGTCGTGGCCCAGTTGCGCGCGCAGGGGTACGGCAAGATCCTGGTCGAACGCACGCTCTTGGGGCGCGTCAAGATCAGCGCCTCGATGAATGGTGGCCGCCGCGAGATCATCCTGAATCCGCGCACCGGTGAAGTGCTGCGCGATCTGTGGATCGCCGCCGGCGGGGCCGGGTCGATTCCAGCCCTCATTGGCAACAACAGCGGCGCATCCGGCAGCAGCGGTGGGTCGGGCAGTGGGGCGGATGACGACGGCGACAGTGGCGGCGAAAGCGGCGGCGGCCAAGATGACGAAGATGAGGACAGCAGCGGCAACAGCGGCAGCGGCAACGGCGGCGGCGATGACGACGGCGGGGATGACGACAATGACGACTGACACCCCCGCCATGCCCACCCAAGACCGGCTGGTGCCAATGTGAGAAGCACCATTCCCGTCCTTGGCATTTTCATCATTCAGGCGCTGTGCGCCGTGTTCTTCGTGTCTGATATCCTGTCGTCGTTCTTTGGTTTTATCACCACGCCTTTGGCTTGGGAGTACCGCGAATATCTTGAAATCGCTGCGGCTTTTGGGTTGATCATCGGGCTTGTGCTGGGGGGGATTTCGCTGCGGCGGGCCTTCAAGGAGCGCAGCGTTGCCGAAGAGCGTCTGCGCCGTGCCTCTGGCGCGTTCATGGATCTGTTGACCGAGCGGTTTCAGGAATGGGGCCTTACTCCGGCCGAAAAGGACGTGGCGCTGTTTGCGATAAAGGGGCTGTCCACATCGGACATCGCGGTGCTGCGGTCAACCTCGGAGGGCACCGTCAAGGCGCAGACCAACGCGATTTACCGCAAGGCCGGGGTGTCGGGGCGGTCGCAGTTGCTGTCGCTGTTCATTGACGACCTGATGCGGGACGAAACCGGAGGGCTGCGATTGACAGCACCGGATCATCCTGCGGCCAAGTCCGTGGCGTAAAGGCGCAAGACCGACAAAGGCACCACGTCGAGTGTGCGAATATGGGTGGCGGCCAGATATGCCTGTGGGGCCGCGCCTTCGTTATGCGCCTGCAGGAACCTTGCGGCGCAAAGGCACCAGCGATCCCCCGGCTGCAGACCGGCAAAGCCATACTCGGGCCGCGGGGTGGACAGATCATTGCCCAGATATTTCGACATCGCCAGAAATTCCGCCGTCATGATGGCACAGACCGTGTGCAGGCCCTGATCCATCGGCCCGGTGTCGCAACAACCGTTGCGGAAAAACCCAGTGATGGGGGCTGTGCCGCAGATTTCCAGCGGCCCGCCCAGAACATTGACCGATGGTGCGCGCATTGAAGGTACTCCGGCAAAGGGGGCAAAGGGATGTGTACCGCATCCTGACCGGGCCAGACCTGCGATGCAAGCCGCGGCATCAAGGGGCGCGGCTTCTGCCGTTGTGGGGCTGTCTTGCCGCAGTGCAACCGGCCAGAAGTGGGCCATCAGAGCATGACGCGGCCGGAGCAAAAGCGGCTATCCCGTTAAAAATTGACGCAAACGTCAGTCTTGCCAGGTGATCTCTGCGCCCGTGCCGCCACCGGCACCCGAAAAGCCGCGGCCAAACCTGTTCATTTTGCCACTTCGCCCCGGCTGTGCAAGCCCGCGCGCCCGGGGGAAATCTTTGCTGGGCAGGGGGGGGCCCAGGGACTATCATGGTGGCAAGGGCATTTGACCGGAGGTTTTGGAATGGACGGCATTATCGTACTGATGGGACTGGTTATTCTGGCAATCCCGGTGTCGATCATCGCGTTGTTTGTCGGTCAGTCCAACCTGAAATCACGGCTTTCGGTGTTGGAGCGTGTGGTGCGCGAACAGCGCGCGGCGTTGCAGGATCGGGCGATGCCTGCCGCTGCTGTGCCGGTTGAGGCGCCTTCGGTTGAAGTGGCGCCTGCGGCGGCCGTCGAGGTGCCACAGGGCCCCCAAACGGTGGCCCCGTGGCAGATTGCGGCATCAGACGCGCCCGACCTTGCGGCGAAGGCGATGGCCGCATCGGGGGCCAGTGCGCGCCCCGATCAGGACCAGCCGCTGGTGATCCGTGCAGACCGGCTGGGCGCGTTGCTGCGGTGGCTGCGCGAGAATTGGGTCTATGCGGTGTCGGCGCTGTCTCTGGCGCTGGCAGGGGTGTTTTTCGTGCAATATGGTGTGGAAAAAGGCCTGTTGCCGCCCGGTTTGCGGGTGTTGGCGGCCATTGGCTTTGGTGCGTGCCTGATTGCCGCAGGCGAATGGCTGCGCCGCAAGCATGGTGATTCCGTCGAATATACAACGGCCTATCTGCCTTCGGTCTTCGCCGGAGCGGGGCTGGTGTCGATGTTTGCCGCTGTCTTGGCGGCGCGGCAGATGTATGGGCTGATCGGGCCGGAAGCCGCCTTTGCAGGGCATCTGGCCACGGCGATTCTGGCGGTTGGGCTGGGCTGGTTTTATGGGCCTTTGCTGGTGGCGGTGGGGCTTTTGGGCGCGGCGGCAGCGCCGTTTATCGTGGCGGGCGGGTCTGCGCCTGCGGCGTGGCTTTACGGCTATTACGGGCTGATTGCGGGTGTGGGGCTGGCGGTGGACGCGGTGCGGCGCTGGGCCTGGGTGTCGGTGCTGGCCCTGGTTCTGGGCTATGGCGGCGGGGCCTTGATGTATCAGGGTGGTGCGGGTGCGGCGGGCTGGATCGGTCTTGCGGTGGTGCTGGCGATTGGCGCGGTGATCTTGCCGCTGCTGTCATTTGTGCCACGGCATCAGGGGCCGTTCGTGCTGCAAAGCCTTGTGACGCAAAGCAAAATCGGCTGGCCGCCATTCCCGGTGCGCCTTGCGGCGGGGGCGGCCGTTGCCTCGACTTTCGCGTTGATGTTGCTGGCGGACCGGCCCTTGGCCGAGGCGATGCTGGCCATGGGCGCGCTGACGTTGCTGGCGCTGGCTTATCTGCTGTGGGCTGACCGGGCCGAGGGGCTGACCGATCTGGCGGCGCTGCCAGCGCTGGGATTTGTGGGCGCGATGGTGATGCAGGGCCTAGGTTTCATGCCGATCATGCGTGATTTCGCCGGGCAGGCGATTGCCAGCCGCCCACCCGAAACCGCCGCCCCGATGACGGTGACGATCCTGTTGGCGATGGCTGTGGCGGTGTCGGCTGCGGCGGCGCTGCGGTCGTTGCGCATGGGGCCTTGGCGCGTTGGCTTCGGGCTGGCGGCGGTGCTGGTGGCCCCGGTTTCGGCGGCCGTGCTGGAGCTGTTCTGGCTGCCGGGGCCGGTGCTTGGCATCTATGTTTGGTCCTTGCATATCATGGGGTTGGCGGCTGGCATGGTGGCTTTGGCGCTGCGATATGCGGGGCTGGACGGGGCGGACCGGCGCAGGGTTGCCCATGCCACTTTGTCGGCGCTGTCGCTGATTGCTTTGGCGCTGTTCCTGCTGACCACCAAGACCGCGCTGACACTGGCTTTGGCGGTTCTGGCGCTGGTTGCCGCAGGATTGGACCGGCGGTTTCGACTGCCGGAAATGGGTTGGTTCATTCAGGTGGCGGTGGCGGTTCTGGGCTATCGGCTTTTGGCCGATCCGGGGCTGGATTGGGCGATGAGCGTGCCATTGGGGCAGGTGATTCTGGCCTTTGGCGGCGTGATTGTGGCGTTGCTGGCGGCGCTGTGGCAACTGCCTGTCGAACGGGTTTTGCCCAAGGGCGTGCTGGAATCGGCTGTGGCCGGATTTGCCGCAGTACTTGCCAACGTATTGATTTCAAGATGGCTTTTGCCAGACAGCGCCGATGCCACTGACTATCTTGCATCGCATTGGGGCTTTGCCCTGAACGCGATGCCGTGGCTGATCCTGATGCTGATGCAGGTGTACCGGGCGCGGTTGGGCGGTGTGCTGAGGCGGTTGCGCCAAGCGATTGCAGTGGTGGCGGGGGGGCTGGCGGCGGTGCCTTTGGCGGTGGCGGCAGGTCCGTTCAATCCGCTGTTCAGCGCTTATCCCGATGACCGTGGCGGGCTGGTGCGCGGACCGATGGTTCTGGACACGCTGCTGTTGGCGTACGGGGTGCCGGGCCTTGTGCTGCTGCTGGCGGCCTGGGCGCTGCCGGGGCTGCAACGCATTGTAAAGGTTGGCTTTGCCGGTGTGGGTACGGCATTGCTGGCGCTGTATGCCGGGCTTGAGATCCGTCGGTTCTGGCAGGGCGATTGGCTGGGCGCGCCGGGGGTCGAGCAGGGCGAGCTGTACACCTATACCCTTGCGCTGATGCTGCTGGGGGCGGGGTTGCTGTATCAGGCGATTGTGCGGCGGTCTGGCCGATTGCGGCGGGTGGCGATGGCGGTGATTGGCCTGACGATTGCCAAGGTGTTTCTGCTGGACGCGGCGGGGTTGACCGGGCTGACGCGGGTGGTCAGCTTCCTTGGGTTGGGCCTGTCGCTGGCAGGTTTGGCGTGGCTGAACCGTTGGGCGGGGGAGGCGGTGCAAAAGCCGTCGGATGCACCCTAAGCCATTGGGAACGCTATGTTAAGGTAAGAGATTGACGCTGGGGCTGTGTGGGTTTTCTGTCAGTTCGGCGTCCTGCATGCGTCTGTTATCCGTCCTGACGCGCGTCGGGACGGCAAGGCTGTTAACCATCACGCGGCGAATCACATCAATTTTGGCGGGCCGTTGCCTTCGTCATTCAACCCCATCCGCATGCCGCGCCCGATCCGGTGCGCCAGTGCCGACCATGCCGCTGCGGTATCGGCGGGCAGTGTGCGGCGCAGGACCGAGTCGAACAGGCCCAGCCAGACGTCGAACATCGGACCTTTGACATCGCCCGCCGCGCGATGCACCGCCATCGGGTTGCCGTCATAGCTGCGCTCTTGCAGGATGGCATTGCGCCAGAAGCGGCCGATTTTCTGTTCATGGGCAGGCCAGTCGGTGACATGGGCGGCAAAAACCGGGCCCAGACCGGGATGGCTGCGCACGACGGCGTAAAATTCGGTCACGACGCTGTCGATTTCGGCGTGTGTGATCGGAAAGCGGGCAAGGGCTGTCATGAGGACACCCTGCGCTGTCCCGCGCGGGCCTGCAACGGGGCAGGCTGACGCAGGCCCCTTTACCGCAGCGCCCCCCTTTCCTATAAGGCGCGCATGGACCGCATATTCGCACGCATCGTCCGAATTATCGGCCCGGCGCTCTGATCTTTCAGACGCCGGGGCTTTGGTGCTGGACACCCCGACCGATACCCATATTTCAAGGACCGCCCAAATGTGCGCTGACACCCCTGCCGACTATTCCGCCACCGTTTTCCTGCCCGAAACCGAGTTCCCGATGCGGGCGGGCCTGCCTGCGCGTGAACCCGACTGGTTGGCGCGCTGGGAGAAGATCGGCGTCTATGACCGTTTGCGCGAAAAGGCGGGGCGGGTGCCGTTCACCCTGCACGATGGCCCCCCCTATGCCAACGGGCACCTGCACATCGGTCACGCGCTGAACAAGATCCTGAAGGATATGGTGGTGCGCAGCCAGCAGATGATGGGCCGCGATGCCCGCTATGTGCCGGGCTGGGATTGCCACGGCCTGCCGATCGAGTGGAAGATCGAGGAACAGTACCGCGCCAAGGGCCTGA
>CAZCFC010000106.1:0-9403 GCA_964497815.1 uncultured Cypionkella sp. | reverse complement strand
AGGCGGGTCTTGACCACGCCCATAACCTTGCCCATGTCGCGGATACTGGTCGCCCCCGCCTCGGCGATGGCCGCTGTCAGCGCTGTTTCCACTTCGTCAGCCGACAACTGACGCGGCAGAAATTCCTCGATCACCTTGACTTCGTTCAATTCTTTCTCGGCCAATTCCAGCCGCCCGCCCTCTTCGTAGGCGCGCGCGCTTTCCTGGCGCTGTTTGACCATCTTGCTCATCAGGGCCAGAATATCGGCCTCACCCACGTCGGGCGCGCCATCTTCGCCCCGCACCGCGATCTCCCGATCCTTGATGGCGGCATTGATCAAACGCAGCGTGGAAAGGCGCTCGGCCGCTTTGGCCTTCATCGCTTCTTTCAAGGCCACCTGCAGACGGTCGCGCAAAGACATCAGTTCCATCCCCATGGATTTATCGAAGACATACCATACAGCCAAGCCCGGCGCGACGCAACTGCAGGCGACTTTCCCAAGTCATTGATTTACAAAGAAAATCCTTTTACGCCAAAGGCTTGACCCTAGGGGCTGTCGCCCGTAGTGTCCGCCAAATTTGCCCAAACGGGAGTCGCCATCATGACCACCACTGCCCAAGCCCGCCCCACCGCCTGTATCGCCCTGTCGGATGGGACCGTGTTCTATGGCCATGGCTTCGGCGCAACCGGCGAAACGGTGGCCGAACTGGTGTTCAACACCGCGATGACCGGCTATCAGGAAATCATGACAGACCCGTCTTACGCCGGGCAGGTCGTGACCTTCACCTTCCCCCACATCGGCAACACCGGCGTGACGGATGAGGATGATGAAACCACCAATCCTGTCGCTGCCGGTATGGTGGTCAAATGGGATCCGACCGAGCCGTCGAACTGGCGCGCGACCAACGATCTGGCCGCCTGGCTGGCGCTGAAGGGCCGGATTGGCGTCGGCGGAATCGACACCCGCCGCCTGACCCGCGCCATTCGTCAGCAAGGTGCCCCCCATGTGGCACTTGCCCATGATCCGGCTGGCAATTTCGATATCGAAAAACTGGTTGCCAAGGCACGGGCCTGGGCCGGACTGGTGGGACTTGATCTTGCCAAGGATGTGACCTGCTCGCAGTCCTACAAATGGGACGAACAGCGTTGGGCCTGGCCCGAGGGCTATACCAAACGTCAAGGGCCCGGTCTGCGCGTCGTGGCCATCGACTATGGCGCCAAGCGGAATATCCTGCGCTGTCTGGCGTCGGTTGGCTGTGAAGTTACCGTTCTGCCCGCCAGCGCCACCGCCGAAGATGTGCTGGCGCTAAAGCCGGAAGGCGTGTTCCTGTCGAACGGCCCCGGCGATCCGGCGGCCACGGGCGTCTATGCCGTACCGATGATTCGGGGGGTTCTGGCCGCGGACCTGCCGCTGTTTGGCATCTGTCTGGGCCATCAGATGCTGGCGCTGGCCTTGGGGGCAACCACGGTCAAGATGAACCACGGCCACCACGGCGCAAACCACCCGGTCAAGGATCTGACCACCGGCAAGGTTGAAATCACCTCGATGAACCATGGCTTTACGGTGGACAGCCAGACCTTGCCGTCGGGCGTGTCGGAAACCCATGTGTCGCTGTTTGACGGGTCGAATTGTGGGATAGCGGTGGAGGGAAAGCCGATTTTTTCGGTGCAATACCACCCCGAGGCTTCGCCCGGCCCGCAAGACAGCTTTTACCTGTTCGAGCGCTTTGCCGAAGCCATCCGCGCCCGCCGGGCCGCCTGACATCGCCTTGCCTGCGTGGGGCGTTAACCGGATATTAACCCAACGCTCGCATCCTTCCCGGGTTGACCGGAGGGACCATGTCAGTCACGCCCCTGCGCCCCATGCTGATTGCGCCCGCCGGCAGGCCCGCTGCGGGGGATGTCAACTGTCAGCCGCTTTCGGTTGAAGGGTTTGCAGTGGCGCTGCTGCGTCTGGGGGTCGTGAAACCGCTTCATCTGATGCCGGCGATGGCCTTGCACCGCCAAAATCAGGGACGGCTGGTTGATCTGCTTCTGGCCTGTGGCCGTGTGGATGAGCAGGCTCTTTATGCCGCGATGGCGGCTTATTGGTCGGTCGGGCAGGCCGATCTGGCGGCAACGCGGCCCGACCGGCGCCTGCAGGACGCGATCAACCCTGTTGACTGCCTGCGCCACGGGATACTGCCGTGGCGGATCAGCGGCGGCACCACCATCATCGCCTGCGCTTATCCCGAGGAATTTGTGCGCCACCGCGATTGGCTGCAAAACACGTTTGGCCCTGTCGCGGTGGCACTGGCCCCGCCGCGCAGTATCGAGGCTGCGTTGCTGGACATAAGGGGGGCAAACCTTGCCCGGCGGGCCGAGACCCGCGTGGCCGAACCGCAAAGCTGCCGGAATTTCAACCACCACAGCCTGCGCGTCCCCGCGGTGGCTGCGGCTTTGGCTGTGGCCATGCTGGTTTGGCTGTGGCCGCTTGCAGTTTGGGGCGGGCTGACGGTTGTGGCCTTGCTGGCAATGCTGGCCTTTACAGTGCTGAAAATTGCGGCGCTGGTGGCGGTGGGCAAACCCGTGCGGGTTGCGGACAATCCGGCTGTGTTGGCCCGACTGCCCATCGTATCCGCCATGGTCGCACTTTACCACGAAAGCGACATTGCAGCGCGTCTTGTCGAACGGCTTGGCAGGCTCGACTACCCCCGGGATCTGCTGGATATTTTGCTGGTTGTCGAAGAGGGCGACCAGATCACCCGGACCGCACTGGCCCGCGCGGACCTGCCGGTCTGGATGCGGGTGATAACCGTGCCTGCCGGGGCGGTTAAAACCAAGCCACGCGCGCTCAACTACGCGCTGGATCATTGCCGCGGTTCGATCGTGGGTGTTTATGATGCCGAAGATGCGCCTGAGCCCGCCCAGATCCGAAAGGTCGTCGACCGTTTCCACCAGCGTGGCCCCGAGGTGGTCTGCCTGCAAGGCGTGCTGGATTTCTACAACCCGCGCAGCAACTGGCTGGCCCGGTGCTTCACCATCGAATATGCCGCGTGGTTTCGACTGCTGCTTCCTGGGATTGAAAAATTGGGGCTGGCCGTACCTTTGGGCGGCACCACACTGTTTTTCCGCCGTGCAGGGCTGGAACAACTGGGCGGCTGGGATGCGCATAACGTCACCGAAGACGCCGATCTTGGTCTGCGCATCGCGCGACATGGTCTAAGAACAGAACTGATCGACACCGTCACCCTGGAAGAGGCGAACTGCCGCGCCCTGCCTTGGGTGAAACAAAGATCGCGCTGGATCAAGGGCTTCATGATGACCTGGGCCACGCATATGCGCGACCCAAAGGTCCTGTGGCGCCAATTGGGTCCGCGCCGCTTTGCCGGGTTTCAGGTGTTGTTCATGGGGTCGATCTTGCAAGCACTTCTGGCACCGCTGCTCTGGTCTTTCTGGCTGGTGCCACTGGGATTTGCCCACCCCTTGGCGAACGCCATGCCCGACGCAATGTTCACCACACTTTGGCTGACGTTTCTGTTCACCGAAGCGCTGACCATAGGCTTTGGCATCGCCGGCCTTGCCCATACCCGCCACGGGATGAGCCCGCTTTGGGTGCCTACCCTGTCACTTTATCACCCCCTGGCAACCTTGGCCGCCTACAAGGCCGGATGGGAGTTGCTGACGCGTCCGTTCTATTGGGACAAGACCAGTCACGGGCATTTTGATCTGTAGCGCCTTCTGACCGGCAACATGGGGGGTTTCACACCCCCCACGGGCTTGCTGCGCAACCCCTGCCCCCCGTGGGATATTTGGGCACAGAGGATGCCAATTTTAGTCAAATTCGAAGGTTATCGTGTCTTCAATTCGCCGGCATCAACCCGCAGCCTTGTCTCGAAGGCCTTGGAAATATGGGATTTCAGGGCCTGATAGGCCGCATCACCGTCATGCGCCTCGATCGCGCGAACGATCTGGTCATGTTCGGCAAGGGCCACCTCATCACGGCCCTCGGCGGCAAAGGATGTGGTTGCCATCAATGCCATCGACCGATGCACAAGGTCCAGTTGCTGGACCAGAAAGCGATTGTGGCTGGCCAGATGGATCAGCTTGTGAAAGCGCTTGTTGGCGCGCGACAGCAGGCGCGGGTCGCCGCCCAGCAGCGCCCGATCATCGTCGACCATGCCGCGCAACACCCGGATTTCCTCATCCGAGGCGTGACGGGCAGCCAGTCGCGCGGCCAGCCCTTCAAGTTCGGTGCGGACGGTGTAAAGCTCGGCCAACTGGTTGTGATCCAGCGAGGCCACGATCAGGCTGCGCCCGTCGCGCGTCAGCATGGATTGGGTTTCCAGCCGCTGCAACGCCTCACGGACCGGAGTGCGCGACACGCCCAACCGCTCGGCCAGTTCCGATTCGACCAGCCGGTCACCGGGCTTGTAAACCCCGGCCTCGATCGACTCGAGGATCAGCGTATAGGCGTCTTTCTGCACGTTCGTCCCCTTCCAACCGGGCCTGTGCACTATCCGCGCTTTCGCAAAAGGTGCAACCCACCGATTGCCGAAACCCCTGCAACAGGCTAGCAAGGGGCATGGTCAAACAACATTTCAGCCACGTTACCGCATGGGTCTTTGACCTCGATAACACGTTATATCCGCCGCAGTATCGTCTGTTCGACCAGATCGAAGTGCGGATGACCGCCTGGGTCATGCAAGCGCTTGGGGTCGGCCGGACCGAGGCGAACCGGCTGCGTCAGCAGTACTGGGACAGCTATGGCACCACTTTGGCGGGGCTGATGCGAGAGCATGACATTGATCCTGCACCCTACCTGACCGACGTGCATGACATTGACTTTACTGTACTTCCTGCCGATCCGGTGCTGGCCGATGCCTTGCGCGCCCTGCCCGGCCGCCGCATTGTCTACACCAATGCCTGCGAACCCTACGCCCATCGGGTGCTGGAGGCGCGGGGGCTTTCGGGTCTGTTTGATGCGGTTTACGGTGTGGAACACGCAGGCTTTCGGCCCAAGCCAGAGCGCGCGGCGTTTGAGACCGTTTTTGCGATAGACGGGCTGATCCCGGCAGTTGCTGCAATGTTCGAAGACGACCCGCGCAATCTGGCCGCCCCGCATGCGATGGGGATGCGCACTGTGCATGTTGCGCCCAAACCACTGCAATCGCTGCATATTCAGCACCACACCGATGATCTGGCGGCCTTTCTGCAACAGTTGGTCTGACCTGCGACACCACGTCCCAATGGTGCTGCGGTGCCGATTGCCTATCTGAGATGGAAACCGGAGTCTCAGATGTCTGTTTCAACCCTGCGCATCCCGCTGTTCAGCTCTATCGCCAACGATGTCGGCCGCGACAGCAACATGATCTTCTACCTGCTGACAATCGCGCTGACGGTGCTGGTGCTGGCGGTCAAGACCTGGGGGCTGGTCGCCCTGGTTGTGACGGCGCTGGCCTGTGTACCGGTGATGTTTGCGCTGCTGATGTGGATCACGATCCCTTGAAGCACCCCCTGATCCGAGACGCTTTGTCGCTTCGCATTCCTGCCCATGGGGCGTATCTATAGCGCATCACAGGGGGCGCGAATGACACGGATCAGCACCGATATCTTGGTTTCCGGCGGCGGCGTGGCGGGCTTGGCGGCTGCTGCTGCTTTTGGTGCGGCCGGGTTTTCGGTGATCTGCGTTGATCCCGCGGTACCCATCACCGATGGGGACGCCGAGGGGGCAGATCTGCGGACCACGGCATTTCTGCATCCCTCTATCCCGGTCTTGCAGGCGGCGGGGCTTTGGGCGCGGCTGGAGCCATATGCCGCACCGTTGCAGATCATGCGCATCGTCGATGCCGGCGGCAAGACAGCAGAGCCCCGCGTTATCAAAGACTTCGACGCTGCGGATCTGTCTGATCTGCCCTTTGGCTGGAACCTGCCAAACTGGCTTTTGCGGCGCGAGATGGTGGCGCGGCTGTCCGAATTGCCAAACGTCAGCTTTCTGCCCGGAGTAGCCACCACTGCGTTGCTGACACGACAGACCGAGGCCTTGGTCACACTGTCAAACGGCAACCGGGTGACGGCCAGACTGGTCATTGCCGCCGACGGGCGCGGATCAACAATGCGGGAAGCCGTTGGAATTTCGGTGAAAACCATCCGCTATGGCCAAAAGGCGCTGGCCTTTGCCGTCAATCACCCCGTCCCACATGGCAATGTTTCGACCGAGATTCACCGTTCAGGTGGGCCATTCACGCTGGTGCCGCTGCCGGATCGCAATGGTCTGCCGTGCTCGGCCGTGGTCTGGATGGAGACTGGGCCCGAAGTGGCGCGGCTTGCAGCCTTGCCCGTGGCGGGGTTTGAGACCGCGATGAACCTGCGGTCATGTCAAATCCTTGGCCCGTTGACGCTGGCCTCGCGCCGCACGGTCTGGCCGATCATCACCCAGATTGCCGAGCGGATGGCGGGCGAGCGGGTGGCCCTGATGGCCGAAGCCGCGCATGTTGTCCCCCCCATCGGCGCGCAGGGGCTGAACATGAGCCTTGCCGATCTGACCACCCTGCTGGAGCTGGCGCAGGCCGATCGGGCCAATCTGGGGTCGGTGGCCATGCTGGACGCCTATCACCGCCGCCGCCACCTTGAGGTTCAGGCACGGGTGACCGGCATAGATGCGCTGAACCGCGCCTCCATGATGGGAGGTCAGGCCTTGCGCGATCTGCGCGCGGGGGCACTTAATGCGCTTTATTCCATTGCACCCGTGCGCAAGACGCTGATGAAGGTTGGCATTGGCGTGCGCTGAAGCGCGTCAGGTTGCCAGGCGGCACCGGCCATCAATTCCTGCAAACGCCTAAAGCACCGCCTCGACGCCTCGGCGCAACCGCGCCACGGTGGCGGGCACATCGGCCAGCTTGTCCAACCCGAACAGGCCAAGCCGGAAGGTGCGGAACTCAGGGCCCTCGCCCACCTGCAACGGCACGCCTGCGGCGATTTGCATGCCCAACGCCTTGAACTTACTGCCATTTTGTACATCAGGATCGGCGGTGAACGACACCACCACCCCCGGCGCGGCAAAGCCATCGGCGGCCACCGACATCACACCACGTTCGGCCAGCATCGCGCGCACCGCACCACCCAAGGCCCATTGCGCGGCCTTGGCGGCCTCGAACCCCATCGCCCTGGTTTCCAGCATCGCATCGCGAAAGCCCTCGATCGCATCGGTCGGCATGGTGGCGTGATAGGCATGGCCGCCGCCCTCATAGGCGGCCATGATCGCCCGCCACTTCTTCAGGTCAAGCGCAAAACTGTTCGAATGCGTCTCGGCCAGCCGGGCCTCGGCCAGAGGTCCAAGCATCACCAACCCCACGGCGGGCGAGGCCGACCAACCCTTTTGCGGGGCCGAAATCAGCACATCGACGCCCGTCGCCGCCATATCGACCCAGACGCAACCGCTTGCGATGCAATCCAGCACCATGACGGCACCGACCTCATGCGCCGCCGCCGCCATCGCCGCGATATAGTCATCGGGCAGAATGATCCCGGAACTGGTTTCCACATGCGGCGCAAAAACGGCATCCGGGCGCAGGTCACGGATCTTCGCGCAGACCTCGTCCACGGGCGGCGGCGCAAAAGGCGCTTGCGCGCCATTGCCCGCCGGCCGCGCCATCACCACGGTGGTTTGGGTCGCAAAGCCGCCCGCCTCAAAAATCTGGCTCCAGCGATAGGAAAACCAGCCATTGCGCACGATCAGGGCATGGCCCTGCCCGAACTGCCGCGCCACCGCCTCCATCGCATAGGTCCCGCCGCCCGGCACCAAAGCCACGGCTGATGCGTTGTACACCTCGCGCAGAAGGCCCGAGACATCGCGCATAACCCCTTGGAATTTCGCTGACATATGGTTCAGCGACCGATCGGTGAACACGACCGAGAATTCTTCCAACCCCTCCGGGTCAACATGGGCAAGCGGCAGTTTCATGGTGTTCTCCTGCGGTGGCATGTCTGCAGCCTAGCGCATTTCACCTTGGTATAAAGACCCAAATCCGACACCAAAGGCGTGTCTGGTTTCAACGGATGCGAAAATCCTTTGCTCTCGCTGTGACATGCGTCGGTTTTCCGGTTCCATCGGCTGCGGCAAGGCCTGCAAGGCGCTAACCCAATGGCCCTGGCCGGCGTTCCTCGGTCAACAGCACATTGGCCTCCACCTGCCCGACCCCCGGCAAAGTCATCACCCGGCGGCGCAAGACACGTTCAAAATCCGCGATGTCACGGGCCACCACGCGCAGGCGGTAATCAAAAAGGCCAAGCACGTGCTGCACGACCTGCACCTCGGGAATGGCGACCACGGCACGCTCGAAATCTTCCAACGAAACCCGGCCCTTGGTGGCCAGCTTCACCCCCAGAAACACCGTCACGCCAAATCCAAGGGCCGCGCGGTCTACATCCACCCTTCGCCCGGCGATCACCCCCGCCTCTTCCAACCGCCGGATCCGCCGCCACGCCGCAGGTTGCGACAGCCCAAGCCTGCGCCCCAACTCGCCCGCCGACAGCCCCGCCTCCCGCGACAGGCCCCGCAGGATCGCACGGTCCAGATCATCAAGGTCAATCACAGCGGCAAACCTTCGGACTCTTTGATCGTGGCAATCAACATCAGCGCCTCCAGCTCCGCGATATGCGGCAGCGCAAGAATCCGATAGCGGTAAACCTCTTGATACTGCGCCATGTCGCGCGCGATCACGTTCAGGCGCACATCGACACGGCCCAGAAAGGTTTCGATCCCCACCACTTCGGGCACCTCACGCGCGGCGGCAATGAATTCGTCAAAGGCGCGCGGGTTGGTCTTGTCCAGGGTAAAGCGCAAGGACACCTCAACCTCATACCCCAGGGCACGCCAGTTGATCACCGCCTGTTCGGCGCGGATCACCCCCCCTTCGGTCAGCCGCTCCAGACGCCGCCAAAGGGTCGCGGGCGTCACCCCCGCCCGTTCGGCCAGGGTGGCGCGCGGCAGCGACGGCTCTGCCAGATGGTGCCGCAAGATGCGCCGGTCGGTGTCGTCAAGGTGCATGATTTTTCCGATATTTCTCAATTGGCGCATGATTATTCGCACAATTGACGGAAACCGTCAAACAATGCAGCCGATCACGGCAAAAAACCCCTATCCTGCGCCCATCAACCAATGGAGAACCGCCATGCGCGTGTATTATGACCGTGACTGCGACATCAACCTGATCAAAGACAAGAAAGTCGCGATCCTTGGCTACGGCTCGCAGGGGCATGCCCATGCGCTCAACCTGCGCGATTCGGGCGCGAAGAACCTTGTCGTCGCATTGCGCGAAGGCTCTCCGTCGGCCAAGAAAGCCGAAGGCGAAGGCCTGAAGGTCATGGGTATCGCCGAAGCCGCTGCCTGGTGCGACGTCATCATGTTCACCATGCCCGACGAATTGCAGGCCGACACCTACA
>CAZCFC010000105.1:0-9449 GCA_964497815.1 uncultured Cypionkella sp. | reverse complement strand
GACCACCAACGGTATTGATTACGGTTATCGCATCCACGGCACCCCGGAATGGGCGTCGATCGGCAAGAACGCCTCGTCGGGCTGCATCCGCATGATCAATCAGGATGTGATGGATCTGTATAACCGCGTGCAGGACGGTGCCAAGGTGGTGGTTCTGAACGCAGATGGCAGCTATCCCGACAAGTTGAAACTGCCGCCAAAGCCACCGGCCAAGAAGAAAGCCGCCGCAGTCACCGCAGCCCCCGCAGCACCGATCATCGTGCCAAAACCTGCGGTGATGCCTGCCCCCGTGATCACAGGTGCGCCAACGGTTCCGGCAGCCACAACCCCGGCGGTGGTTGCCCCGGCGGTGGTTGCTCCGGCCGTCACAGCGCCCGCCACGACTGCGCCCGCCGCGACTGGAGCTGCGGTGACGGCCCCGGCAGTCTGCGCCAAGCCTTTGGTCAACGGTGCCTGCCCGATTTGATCGGTTTAAGGACTGCAGGAACTGGCCGCCTTGACCGGGCGGCCTTTTCATTACGGCAAACGCAAGTTGGCCTGTGCCCCAATGTGCAGCTGCAATCGGGATTGATGCGGCAGGTCCCGGCGTTCATCGCGCCACTGGCATGACGATTTCCCGGCAAGCAGGGTTGGCGCGGCAAGCAGGGTTGGCGCGGCATTGCCCGCGAAATCTGCGGGATGGCAAACCCCGGATGACACTGCGGCAGATCAATCAGATGGGGGCGCGGGCCGCGCTGCATGATCCGCCCCAGTTGCGAACACCCTTGTCTGATGGGCAAGGGTTTTTGGCATTCCCGATGCACAACGTCGGGTGCAGACGCTCACCGGCCAAAGCCCGGTGCCTGGTACGGACCCGTCATGTGCTGCCCGGTTGCACCACAGGGCCGCAAACAGGCGGCTTCAAACCGGGGTTGCCCTGACCCGGGGGGGGGTCAGAAGGACAGGACGGGGCGGGGCCCGTTTCAGCTATTTCGCGCGCGCAGCCCAGGCGCGCACCGCGTCGCCAAAGGCCTCAAACAGTGGTCGAGACACCGGGTCATTGGCGGCGTTCCATTCGGGGTGCCATTGGACCGACAGCGTAAAGCCGGGTGCGCCCTCGACATAAATCGCCTCGGGCGTGCCGTCCGGGGCATGACCGTCGATGACGATGCGTCGGCCCGCACGCGCAATCCCCTGGCCATGCAGCGTGTTGGTCATCACCTGCGCCGCGCCCATCAGACGGTGAAACACCCCGCCTTGCGCAAAGCTGACCGCATGGCGCAGCGCGAACTGCTCATCAATCGTGCCTTCGGGCGGCATGCGGTGGTTCATCCGCCCCGGCAGATCGCGGATTTCGGGGTGCAAACTGCCCCCCATCGCCACGTTGACCTCTTGAAAGCCACGGCAAATGCCCAGAAACGGCTGACCGCTTTCAACACAGGCGCGAACCAGTGGCAGCGTGATCGCATCACGGTTGCGGTCAAAATCGCCATGGGCGGGGGTTTCATCCTCGCCATATTCGGACGGGTGCACATTGGGCCGACCACCCGTCAGAAGGAAACCATCACAGGCCGACAGCAGCTCTTGCACCGTGGCATATCGTGGATCGCAGGGCACGATCATCGGCACACAGCCAGCCACATCCGACACCGCACACGAATTGATGTGCCCCGCCGCATGCACCGCATAGCGGTCATTCATCACGTAGGAATTGCCGATGATCCCCACGACAGGGCGCTTGGGTTTGGGCATGGGCGGACCAGTCACTTGCTGCTGCGGGGTCATCATAACAGCAGGGCGGCGAAGGTGAAGGGGCGCAAATGCACAAGGGCTGTGTTCACCCGCATGTGACTTGCCTTCCAGCCGCCGGAACGTTGCACAGTGCCCCATCACATGAAGGAGCCTGAACATGTCGCGACTTTCCCTTGTCATTGCTGCCCTTGGCACGGCCATTGCCTTGCCCTTGCTGGCGCAAACCGCCGATACGGCATCGACCCAAGCCTATCAAAAGGCAATGGACGCAATGATGATGGGGATGATGATCCCCTATACCGGCAATGCCGACCTTGATTTCATCAAGGGCATGGTGCCGCATCATCAAGGGGCCGTCGACAACGCCCGCATCGTGCTGCAATACGGCACCGACCCCGAGGTGCGAAAATTCGCTGAAGGCGTGATCGCCGCGCAAGAGGCCGAGATCAAATGGATGAACGAGTGGCTGGCCAAGAACGGCGGCTGATGTTGACAAGCGCGCAGCGGGGGCGGGCTGCAACCGCCCCGCCCCCGCTGCGCGCGCCCACCCACTGCACCCCCCCCCGCTGCGCCCCACAGACCGGGATGGATACCTGCTTTGTCCCGGCCTGCGTTCCCATGTCTGACGGTTGATGGCAGACCGGAGCACATGCGGGCCGCCCCATGACGGTGTGATCAACGACCGCCGCCGCGTGTCGCAATCAGGCTGGACCGCCCCCGGCGTCCCGCCTAGACAGGTCAGGCCCGTCTGGCGAAAGGCCGCAACCATGTCCTCCGCTCTTCCTGCCCGCCCGATCATCGGCGTTGCCCTGATGCTGGGGGCGATGGGCAGCCTGCCGCTGATTGACGTCTTTGCCAAGTTTCTGGGCCAACAGGGCGTGCCGATCCTGCAAATCGTCTGGGCGCGGCTGGCGTTCGGCGCGGTGGTGACGCTGCCTTTGGCATGGCGTCACAGTGGCGCGCGGGCTTTGCTGCCGGACCGCCCGGTGTATCACGCCTTTCGCGCCGGCTTTCTGATCCTTGCGACCTACTGCTTCTTTCTGTCGCTGAAGTTCCTGCCCATCGCAGACGCACTGGCGATCTTCTTCGTGCAGCCGCTGGTGGTGACCGTGCTTTCGGCGCTGGTGCTGAAGGAACAGGTTGGCCCGCGCCGCTGGGCGGCAGTGTTCGTGGGCTTTCTTGGCACGCTGATCATCATCCGTCCCGGCTTTGCCGAGGTGAACCCCGGTTCGTGGCTTGCGCTTGCGGCGGGGACGTTTCTGGCGATCTATTTCGTGATGACCCGCAAGATCGCAGGTCAGGCCCCGGCGATGGTGACGACGTTTCAGACCAATGCCGTAGGTGCGGCGCTGATCACGCTGGCGATGCCGTTGGTTTGGCACGGCCCGACGCCAACCCAATGGGCAATGTTCGCAGGTTTGGGAACGGTGGCCACGCTGGGCCATTTCCTGATCGTGCGCGCCTATGATTTTGCCGAGGCGTCCTTGCTGGCACCGCTTGCCTATACCGAGATGATCATGGCCACTGTGCTGGGCTGGTGGTTTTTCGGCGATTTCCCCGATGGCTGGACCCTGCTGGGTGTCAGCATCCTGATCGCCTGCGCCCTTTACATCTCGTGGCGTGAGCGGTCGCGGCGGCAACCGGTGGTGTTGGACGCCCAACCCTGAATTGCGCGGCATGGCGCGCAGCCACTGGACGCGGGCAGGCCTGCGTGCCAGCATGACAAAATAACCGTTGTGAAAGGTTTGCCCATGGCCCTGCCAAAATCGCTGCTTGCCCTTGCCAGCACCCTGGCCCTGACCGCCCCGGCACAAGCCGATCCGACCATCGGGCTGGGCCTGTCGCTGTCCTTTGGCGGCGGTGCGCCCCAAGCCGGGGTGGGGCTGCGGCTGTTTTCCGACAATACCCCCGACAGCATTGCCGGTTCACTCGGCGTGGATTACCTGCTGAAAAGCAAGGCGTGGCGCGGCACCGTTGGCGCGGCCTATCTGGGCGATTACGCCTATATCGGGCTGGATATGGGGCTTGGCTTTGGCGGTGGCGGCTTGGACTTTGGCTTCAGTGGTGGTGCAGTGGACACAGCCACACCGGGCAGCGACCCCGAGCCGGAACCGTAGGGAGGGGCGCGCCCCGCCCCCCATCAAGCCCGCCTCCCATCAAGCCCGCGCTGCCACCACGCCTGCCGCCGCCGCAAGCGCCCCGGCCCCATGTGGGATGCCCAAGGCGATCATCCCCGCCTCCATCACCGCCAGCGCACCCAGCGTCATATGGGCGTTCACATGCCCCATATGGGCCACCCGCAGAAATCCGTGATAGGCCGGGTCGTCCGGTGCGGCCATGCCAAGACCGATGCCCAGCGTGACCCCGGCCTTGTGCTCGGTCCATTCGCGCAACCGCGTCGCCTGCGGCGCACCGAACCTTGCCGCCGTCACCGAACGGCCCCGGTTGACCTGATCTGCCACATTCAGCGCGATGGCCGGATTGTCTGCGCCCCAGACGTCAAAAGCCGCCCAGACCGCATGCGCCAAGGCGTCATGCCGCGCCCAGACCGCAGGCAAACCTTCCTCATGCAGCAGCATCGTCAAGGCCTCACGCAGGCCGAACAGGTGATGCGTGGGGGCCGTCCCCGCCCAATACTGCCAGAACTCCGAGGCATCAGCGCGTGGAGTCCAGTTCCAGTAGGGGCTGCGCAGATCGGCCCCCTGCGTGGCCAGCCGCGCCTTTTCGGAAAACCAGACAAAGCCCATGCCGGGCGGCGTCATCAGCCCCTTCTGGCTGGCGGCCACGGTCACATCCACGCCCCAAGCATCCATGTGATAGGCGTCGCAGCCCAAGCTGGCGATGCAATCCACCGCCAACAAGGCCCCATGCCCTGCCGCATCCATCGCCGTGCGCAAAGCGGCAATGTTGGTGCGGATGGTGCTGGCGGTATCGACATGCGTGGTCAGCACCGCCTTGATCCTGCCTGCGCTGTCTGCGCGCAGGACGGACTCTATCTTGTCCATGTCGGCAGGACTGGATTTGCCGAAATCAAGCACCTCGACGTCGATCCCCATGGCGCGGGCCGACGCAGCCCAGCCCAGACCAAACTGCCCGGTGGCAATCACCAGCGCCTTGTCACCGCGCGAAAACAGATTGGCGTTGGCTGCCTCCCAGATCGCGTGACCATTGCCGATATAGCCAGCCACGTTCTGCGTCGTGCCCGCCAAGGCGCGCAGATCGGGCCACAGGCTGGCCACCAGATCGTGCAGACCACCCTCGTAGATATTGGGCGCGGCCCGGTGCATCGCTGCCAGCACGCGGTCTGGCATGACCGAGGGGCCGGGAATGGCAAGATAGGGGCGACCGTTGGCAAGCGTCATCTGCGGCTCCAAATACTGATGCGTCATGGCTACGCAATGCCCCCGGGATGGTCAATCCACCGCCCACTTGGGCAGCCCCCGCCTTGCCACCCCGCACCGCGCGGGCTAGACCATGGCCATGTGCAGCATCGACAGGCCCCGCCCTTGACCCACGACGCCCCCCACCCCAGCCTGTTCCGGCGCTTTTGGGCGGGCTATCTGCGCCCGAAGACCGGAATGATCCTGCTGGGATTTGCCTTGATGGTGATCGAGGGCAGCGCGTTGGGCGGGTTGTCCTATCTGCTGAAACCGCTGTTTGACGTGGTGTTCACCCCCGGCGGCGAGGGCGCGCTGCTGGGCGTGGGTTTGGCCATTCTGGCGCTGTTTGTGGTGCGGGGGGCCTGCGTGGTTGCGGCACGCACCTTGTTCAGTTCGATCTCGCAGGGCGTGTCGGCCCGGATGCAGGTTGACCTGCTGCGCCATATCCTGACCTTGGACAGCCCGTTTTTCCAGACCAACGCCCCTGGCATGCTGATCGAGCGGGTGCAGGGGGACACACTGGCGGTGCAAGGTCTGTGGACCAGCCTGCTGACCGGGATCGGCCGCGACGGGCTGGGGCTGGCGATCCTGTTCGGCGTGGCATTGTCGATTGATCCCTACTGGACCTTTTCGGCGCTGATTGGCGCGCCCTTGCTGATCCTGCCGTCGGCATTGTTGCAGCGCTATGTCCGGCGCAAATCCATCCATCTGCGCGATCAGGCCGGTCAACGCGCCACCCGTCTGGATGAGATTTTTCATGGCATTCAGGCGGTCAAGCTGAACCGGATGGAGGATTATCAGGCCGACCGTTTCCGCACCGTCCTGCGCGCCATCACGCGCGCCGAGGTGAAATCGGTGCTGGGCCGCAGTCTGATGCCCGGGATGATCGACGTCGTCACCGGCATCGGCTTTTTCGCGGTGCTGCTGATGGCAGGCGATGAAATCGCGGCCGGGCAGCGCAGCACCGGCGATTTCATGTCATTCTTCACGGCGATGGCGCTGACCTTTCAACCGCTGCGCCGTCTGGGCGAAATGTCGGGCACATGGCAAATCGCGGCCGCCAGCCTTGAACGGATCTATGCCCTGTTCGACGCCCGCCCCGCCGTGACGCGCCCGACGGTCAGTGCCGCCGTGCCGGCCGCCGGTGCGCCTTCGGTCACGTTCACCGATGTCACCTTTGCCCATGGCGACCAACCTGTGCTGCGGGGCCTGTCCTTTACGGCCGAGGCAGGGCAGACCACCGCGCTGGTCGGGGCGTCGGGTGCGGGCAAAAGCACGGTGTTCCATATCCTGACCGGACTTCTTGACGCGCAATCGGGGCGGGTGGAAATCGGTGGCGCGGATACCGCAACGATGGCTTTGGCCGATCAACGCCGCCTGTTTGCCACCGTCACCCAGGACGCCGCGCTGTTCGATGAAACCCTGCGCGAGAATGTCACCCTGGGGCGCGATGGCATTACCCCGGACGCGATGCACCGCGCCCTGAATGCCGCCCATGTGGCCGATTTTCTGCCCGCCCTGGCGCAGGGTCTTGATACCCCCGTCGGCCCGCGCGGATCGGGCCTTTCGGGGGGGCAGCGCCAGCGCGTGGCCATCGCCCGCGCTTTGGTGCAGGACGCGCCGATCTTGTTGCTGGACGAGGCCACTTCGGCACTGGATGCCCAATCCGAATCTGCGGTGGCCGATGCCTTGGCCCTTGGCAGCCAAGGGCGCACCACTTTGGTCATCGCACACCGTCTGGCCACCGTCCGGGGGGCCGACAAGATCATCGTTCTGGATCAGGGCCGCGTCATGGAAACCGGCACCCATGACGCCCTTCTGGCGCAGGACGGGCTTTACGCGGGCCTTTACCGCCTGCAATTCAAGGACTAGGCCATGACAGGCGAAACCGCCCCCGACCGCAAGGTCTACCAGATCACAGGCACCGATGCCCTGCCGTTCCTGCAAGGCATGGTCAGCAATGACGTGCTGCCGCTGGGGCGTGGCGATGGCATGGTCTGGGCGGCGCTTTTGACACCGCAGGGCAAATATCTGGCCGACTTCCTGTTGGTGGCCGACAGGGGGCGGCTGCTGTTGGACATCAAGGACAGCATTGCCGAGGCCACCGTCCGCCGCCTGCTGATGTACCGCCTGCGCGCCGATGTGCACATTGCGCCAACCGATCTGGTGGTGACGCGCGGGCTTGGCGACCTGCCAGCCGAGGCGCTGCCCGACCCGCGTCATCCAGACCTTGGCTGGCGCGCCTATGGTGCAGCCGGGACGCCGCCACAGATCGACTGGGATGCCATCCGCGTCGCCCATTGCATCCCCGAGACGGGCATCGAACTGATCCCCGACTACAGCTATCTGCTTGAATCCGGCTTTGAACGCCTTCATGGCGTCGATTTCCGAAAGGGCTGCTATGTGGGTCAGGAAGTGACCGCCCGGATGAAACACAAGACCGAGCTGCGCAAAGGACTGGTCCGGGTGCGCATCACCGGATCAGCCCCGGTTGGCACCCCGATCCTGGCCAGCGAAAAACCCGCAGGCACCCTGTTCACCCAAAGCGGCGGTTTCGCGATAGCCTATCTGCGCTTTGACCGGGTGGCAGGCCTGACCGCAGGCACAGCGACCATCGTGGCCGATTGAAAAGACCGCCCGAAGGCGGTCCTTGGTGTTTGCGCGATCATCGCACCCGCGTCATGCGCGCTCGGAATATTCCATCAGTTCGGTGTGGACGATGATCTGCTCATCGACGTTGATGAAGGGCGGCACCATGATGCGGACGCCGTTGTCCAACACCGCAGGCTTGTAGGACTTGCTGGCGGTTTGACCGTTCTGAACTGGCTCGGTTTCCGCAACCCGGCACTGCACCTTTTGCGGCAGCGTCACGTTCAGCGGTTCTTCCCCGAAATACTGCACCGTGGCGGTCATGCCATCTTGCAGGAAGGGGCGGCGGTCGCCCAAAAGTTCGGCGTCGATCTCGATCTGCTCATAGGTTTCGGCATCCATGAACACCAGACGCCCGTCGGTTTCATACAAGAACTGCTGATCCTTGTTTTCCAACTCGGTCCGCTCCACCTTGTCCTCGGACCGGAAGCGCTCGTTCAACTTGCGGCCGTCGCGCAGGTTTTTCAGCTCGACCTGTGCAAAAGCGCCGCCCTTGCCGGGCTTGACATGGTTGACCTTGACCGCGGCCCAAAGCCCGTTGTCGTGTTCCAGGATGAACCCGGGCTTGATTTCGTTTCCGTTGATCTTAGGCATTATGGCAAAACCTTGTCGAAAGGTTGAAGAGATTAAGTCCGCTCCTATATATCGTGAATGTTTCTGCGGCAAGCCGACTAGATGCAGTGTTGGCATTTATGAGGTATGCGCGTAGTGCATAGCTGTTATTCCAAAACTGAAATGCCGAATCGTCTTCAATTCGTTACAAGCACGGAACGCAAGAAAGACAAGAGCAAGAAAAAAGGACGTAGTAATGTTTGACTCGGTTGACAGCACGGCCTTCAACTTTGAACAAGGCCAACGCGCACGCAAGTTGTTTGCGGCGGTCGTTTTGGCTGCGCTGGATGATGCCATCGCGGATGACAAGAAATACGGCAACGGCCCGGATCAGATCGCCCGGTGGGCGCGGTCGCGCGATGGGCGCGAGGTGCTGTCCTGCGCCGGGATCGACCCGAACGAGCGTGTGGTCAAAGGCCTGATGGAATTCGTGTCGAAAGGTGTGCGCACCAGTGTCGCGCTCAGCCGCGAAGAATCCGAACGCCGCCATGCGCTGGAAATGGAACAGGCCGAAGCGGCCTGATCTTTCCGCCCTAACGGAATCAAAAAACGCGCCCCTGCGGGCGCGTTTTGCATTTTGGGCAAGGTTTTCAGGCCAGATCGTCGGCGGCCATGACACGGGCAATCTCGGCCCGCACCAGTTTGCGGATGTTGCGGGTGATGCGTTCGCCCAAGCTGCCCTGCAATTCCTCGCGGATGATGTCGCGGACAATCTCACGCAGCATGTCTTCGTCCAGCGTTGGCGCGGGAGGGGCTTGCTCACGGTGCATGACGAATTCATCTTCGTCCATCTCGACGGTTCGCGCCTGCCCCAGTTCTTCCAGAACTTCGGCTTCGGCCTCATCCGCCCAGGCGGCATCGGGTTCCACGGTGCCCGCCGCCCAAGCTTCGGCCATGGGCGCATCATCTTCGTCGCCGTCGGTTTCCTGCGCCCAGCCGGGCAAAGCGGCGGCGGCAGGCGGGGGCACAATCTGGTCGGGGTCTTCGGGCAGGTGGTAAGGGTCAGGCTCTTGCACCGAAAGGCCGGGGTCACCCTGCTCGGGCGTTTCATCGGGCCAATCGCGGGCCGCATCTTCG
>CAZCFC010000104.1:0-9496 GCA_964497815.1 uncultured Cypionkella sp. | reverse complement strand
GGGCATGGTGCTGAACGGGCTGGCGATGCGCTATTACACGGAAAGTGGCTTCAAGCTGGGGGCATTCACACATCCCGACCTTGCGGTGCGGCAGGCGGCAATTGACCTGACCAAACGCGGCATTGACGCCTGTGCCGCGATGGGCGGGCGGCTGATGACGTTGTGGATGGGGCAGGATGGCTATGACTATCCCTTTCAGATGGATTACGCGCGCGCCTGGGATGATACCGTGGCGGCGGTGGCCGAGGTGGCGGACCATAACCAAGGCGTTGATATTGCCATTGAATACAAACCGGATGAGCCGCGCTCGTTCGCGTTGATGCCCGATATGGCGACAACGTTGCTGGCGCTGCGCGAAATCGGGCGGGCCAATACCGGGGTGACGCTTGATTTCGCGCATGTTCTGTATGCCGGAGAGATGCCCGCCTATGCCGCGATGTTGGCGGCGCGGCACAGCCGCATTTTGGGCGTGCATCTGAACGACGGCTACGGCAAGCGCGACGACGGGCTGATGGCGGGGAGCGTGCATCCGGTGCAGACGGTCGAGCTGTTCGTGGCGCTGGAGCGGGCGGGCTATGACGGCGTGATCTATTTTGACACCTTCCCCGATCTGGGCGGCATGGACCCGGTGGCCGAAGCCCGCGCCAATATCCGTCTGACCGAGCGGTTGCGGGCGATTGCGCAGGGTTTGGCGGGCAATTCGGAATTGGCGGCGGCTGTCGCACGACAGGATGCAGCGGCCTCGATGGGGATTGTGACGCAGGCGCTTTATGGCTGAGGGCGGGACTGGAGGGTTTCACACCCTCCAGACCTCCGGTGGGATATTTGCGCACAGAGGATGCAAATTTTAGTCAAATTTTCGGGATTTCTGTGGGCGCATCCGGGTGCAGCAGGCCCTGGGATTTGAGGTCGGACCACAGCGCAGGCGGGATTTGCGTCTGTGCTGCGGCAAGGTTGCTGTCGATCTCGGCCACACCTTGGCCACCGGGGATCACCGACACCACGGCGGGGTGCTGCAATGGAAACTGAAAGGCGGCATCGACAAGGCGGATGTTGTGGGATTGGCAGACCGCTTGCAGTTGGGCCGTGCGGGCCATGATGGCTGCGGGGGCCGGATCATAGTTGTAGAACGCGCCGGGGCGCGGCCCACTGGCCAGAATGCCCGAGTTGTAGGGCCCGCCGATGATGACACCGACGCCGCGGGCCTGCGCTGCGTTCAGCAAGCCCAACGCGCCCTGTTCCAGCAGCGTATAGCGCCCCGCCAGCAGGAACAGGTCGAAATCGCCGCGATCCAGCAGCCATTGGCAGGGTTGCCATTCGTTCACCCCGGCCCCGAAGGCCGCGATCACGCCCTGGTCACGCAGCGCCGTCAGGGCACGGTAGCCCCCCGACATGAATTCGGACAGGCGGGCATCCAGCGCAGACGGGGATTTATGGTTAAAGATATCCAGATCATGGGCATAAAGGATGTCGATGCGGTCAATCCCCAGCCGTTCAAGCGAAAACGCCACCGACCGCATGACGCCATCATAGGAATAATCGTAAACTTCGGTACGGGCGGGCACGTCGAACCATTTGCCGATGCCGTCGCGGTCGGCCGGGGCGCAGGGATGCAGGATGCGGCCGATCTTGCTGGACAGCACGTAGCTTTCGCGGGGTTTGTTGCGCAGAAAATGGTTCAACCGGGTTTCTGACAGGCCCAGCCCATAGAGCGGTGCGGTATCAATATAGCGCACACCGCCCTCCCAGGCGCGGGCCAGAATCGCCTGGGCTGCGGGTTCGGATATGGCGCGGTAAAGGTTGCCCAAGGGCGCCGCACCAAAGCCAAGTTCGGTGAAGGTGATCGGTGTGCCGGTCCGGTTCCACTGTCGATTGCGCATTTTGCCCCCGTGATTGGCTGACATGCTAGTATGATCTGTCTTCCCGGCCAATGGCTTTCGCGCTAGCCTTGCCGCAAATGGGGGGATGAAATGACACGGTTCAGCAAGGTTTTTGGCAGCAACAAGCCAGTGATTGCGATGGTGCATCTGGGGGCGATGCCGGGCACGCCGTTGCATGATGCCCAAGGCGGGGTCGAAGCGATCATTCGCGGGGCGGCGGCGGATCTGGCGGCGCTGCAGGCGGCGGGCTTTGATGCCGTGATGTTCGGCAATGAGAATGACCGGCCCTACGAGTTGAAGGTCGATACCGCCAGCACCGCCACCATGGGCTATGTCATCGGGCGGCTGCGCGATCAGATCACAGTGCCGTTCGGGGTGAATGTGTTGTGGGATCCGATGGCCACGATGGCCTTGGCTGCGGCCACCGGGGCTGCGTTTGTGCGTGAGATTTTCACCGGCACATATGCCAGTGATATGGGGGTCTGGGCGCCGGATGCGGGCGCGGCTTTGCGCTATGGCCAGCGGGTTGGGGCCGGCAATGTGGTGAAACTGTACAATGTTTCGGCCGAATTTGCAGGGTCGCTGGACCCGCGGTCTTTGCCAGACCGCGCAAGGTCGGCGGTGTTTTCGTCGATCCCCGATGCGGTGCTGGTGTCGGGCGCGATCACCGGCGAGGCGGCGCGGATGGTGGACCTTGAGGCGGTGAAGCGGGTGTTGCCGAACACGCCCGTTCTGGCGAACACGGGCGTGAAGCATGACACGGTGGCAGAGGTGTTGCGGGTGGCGGATGGCTGCATTGTCGGGTCGGCGCTGAAGGTGGGTGGGGACACATGGGCGGCCGTCGATGCCAACCGCGCCCGCGATTTCATGGACCGCGTGCGCGCGGTGCGGGGCAAATGATGCGGGCCTTGCTGACAGAGCTGATGCTGATCCCCGGTCTTTCCGGTTATGAGGAGCGCGTGGCGGCCTGCATTGCGGGGCATCTGGATGCCATCGGGATTGCCCATCGCAGCGACCGTCTGGGCAATCTGGTGGCAACCTTGCCGGGCGATCCGGATGCGCCTGCGGTGATGGTGTTCACCCACATGGATCAGCTGGGCTTCATTGTCCGCAAGGTTGAGGACACCGGCCTGATCCGGCTTGAACGGCTTGGCGGGGTGCCAGAGCGGGCCTTGGCGGCGCAGGCGGTATTGATCTGTACCGATCAGGGCGATCTGCCCGGGGTGATTGCCAACAAAAGCCACCATGCGACCGGCCCGGATGAGAAATACCGCGTCGTGCCCTATCAGGAACTCTACGTCGATGCGGGGTTTGCATCGAAGGCCGAGGCGGCAGCGGCGGGGGTGAAGATTGGTTGTCCTGTGGTTTACCTGCCACGCGCGCTTGCGCTGGCGGGGGGGCGGATTGCGGGAACGTCGGTGGATGACCGGGCGGGCTGTGCGGCGCTGATTGCACTGGCACGGCGTCTGTACGTCCGTACGGGTGGGCCGACGGTGCATCTGGTCTGGTCGGTGCAAGAGGAATACAATTTGCGCGGGGTCTTGCCCGCAGCCACCGCCTGCGCCCCCGACATCGCATTGCAGATTGATCTGCTGCTGGCCTGCGACACGCCTGATATGGCCATGCGCGGTGAAGTTGTCATGGGCGGCGGGCCGGGGATGTCGCTGTATTCCTTTCACGGGCGCGGCACGTTGAACGGGGTCATTCCGCACCCGGCTTTGGTGCGGCTGCTAGAGGAGGCGGCTGCGGCGCGGGGACTGCCGTTGCAGCGGTCGGCCCATACCGGGGCATTGACGGACCTGTCCTATATTCAGTTCATGGGGCCGCAGGGCGTTGCCTGTCTGGATGTGGGATTTCCAATTCGCTACAGCCATTCGGCGCTTGAGGTGGTTGATCTGGCCGATCTGGAGGGCATGGTCGCGCTGCTGGATGAGGCTGTGTCGCGCATCGGTTCAGGCTTTGATCTGGCGCGCGGTGTGCGATGACCCATACGCTGGGCGTTGACATCGGAACCTTCGAGTCCAAGGGCGTTCTGGTGGATGCGGTGGGCCGGATCGTGGCGCAGGCTGCGGTGCCGCACAAGATGCTTGTGCCAAAGCCGGGCTGGGCCGAACATCGCGCAGATGAGGATTGGTGGGGTGATTTCATTCGTGTTACCAAAGACTTGCTTGGCAAAGCTAAGGTAAGACCTGAAGATATTTCCGCCATCGCCTGTTCCGCGATCGGTCCTTGCATGTTGCCCGTGGATGCGGCTGGTCAGCCTTTGATGAACGCGGTTCTATACGGGGTGGACACGCGGGCCACCGCGCAGATTGCCGAACTGACCGACCGCATCGGGGCCGACCGGATCATGGCGCGTTGCGGCAATGCGTTGACCTCGCAATCGGTGGGGCCAAAGATCCTGTGGCTGAAGCAAGAGCGCCCCGAAATTTATGCCCGGACAGAAATGGTGCTGTCGGCCAGTTCCTATCTGACGTGGAAACTGACCGGGGCCTATGTGATCGACCACTACACGGCGGCGAATTTCTCGCCTCTGTATGATGTGAACCGGTTGGATTGGGCGGATGATCTGGCCCCCGATATTCTGCCCCTGAACCGGTTGCCGCGTCTGGCATGGTCAACCGAGATTGCAGGGCATGTGACGGCCCGCGCTGCGGCGGAAACCGGCCTGGCCATTGGCACGCCTGTCACCGTCGGCACCATTGATGCCGCAGCCGAGGCGGTTTCGGTCGGGGTGAAAGAACCCGGCGAAATGATGATGATGTACGGCTCGACCATCTTTCTGATCCAGGTCACGGCGGACCCGGTGCGCGACCCGCGGCTGTGGTACGCGCCCTGGCTTTATCCGGGGCAGCATGCGTCGATGGCCGGGCTGGCGACCAGCGGGACGTTGACGCACTGGTTCCGTGACCAGTTTGCGCGCGATCTTGGAGAGGGGGCTTTCGGCATTCTGGCACGCGAAGCGGCGGCAAGTCCGAAAGGGGCCAAGGGGCTGCTGTGCCTGCCCCATTTCTCGGGCGAGCGGACGCCCCTGCATGACCCCGGTGCTGTGGGGGCCTTCTTTGGTCTGAACCTGACGCACACGCGCGGTGATCTGTTTCGCGCGGTGTTGGAGGGCATCGCCAGCGGCACCGCGCATGTGCTGGAAACCTGCCGGTTGCTGGGGGCAGAGCCGACGCGGGTGCTGGCGGTGGGGGGCGGGACGAAGAATGCGGTCTGGATGCAGGCCACATCCGATCTGGGGGGCGTCCAGCAGGGTGTGGCCGACAAGACCATCGGCGCAAGTTACGGCGATGCCTTTCTGGCTGCGGTGGCGGTGGGGCGGGTGATGCCGGCCGAAATTGCCCGGTGGAATCCGGTGGCGCGGGTGGTGCAGCCGATGGCCGAGGCGGTTTATGCCCGGCAATATCCGCTGTGGAAGCGGCTTTATACGCAGACGCGCGACATCGCGCAGGCTTTGGGGGATGGGCAGTGAAGGCACAGATGCAGGGGGCTTTGACAGAACTTGCGGCCGTGGCGGCGGCGATGGATCAGGCCGAACTGGCTGCGGCCTGCGCCCGGATTGCGGGTGCGGGGCGGGTGATGCTGTATGGCTGCGGGCGCGAGGGGCTGATGATGCGCGCCCTTGCCATGCGGCTTTATCATCTGGGCTTGTCGGTTTCGATGCAGGGCGATCTGACCGCGCCACCCTTGGGACCAAACGATCTGTTTTTTGCCGCCTGCGGTCCGGGGCATTTGGCAACCGTTGCGGCTTTGGCGGGCGTTGCGCGCGCTGCGGGCGCCGGGGTGCTGATGGTGACGGCAGAGCCTGCGGGGGCGACGGTGGCGCTGGCCGATCAGGTGTTGGTGATCCCGGCGCAGACCATGGCCACTGATGACCGCGCCGCGTCCATTCTGCCGATGGGGTCGCTGTTTGAAGGCGCGATGTTTCTGGTGTTCGAAATCATGGTGCTGCACCTGCGCAGCCTGCGTGCCGAACCCGCCGATGCCATGCGCGCGCGCCATACCAACATGGAATGACCCGGGGTTTTCAGTCCTTGAATATCCCCCTTTGGCGCGCAGTTGCCGGTCAGGTCAGGTCAGGTCAGGTCAGGTCAGGTCTGGGCGTGCCAGCAACGCGTCAATCTCGGCTCTGTCGGGCATCGAGGGTGCGGTTCCGGCACGTGTCACCGAAATGCCTGCCGTGGCGCAGCCAAAGCGCACCGCATCCACGACGTCGCGGCCTTCTGCCATGGCCACCGCAAATCCCCCGTTGAACGCATCACCGGCACCTGTGGTTTCCACCACAGGCCCGGCTGAAATCACCGGCACATGCACCGTTTGGCGGCGGTCATGGTAGAGCGCACCCTTCGCGCCCAACGTGATGATGCAGGCACCGACGCCGCGGGCAAGCAAGGCGCTGGCGGCGGCTTCGGCCTCGGGCAGAGTGGTGACCGGCAGTCCCGTCAGTGCCTCGGCTTCGGTTTCATTGGGTGTCAGGAAATCGCACAGGGCCAGAATATCATCGTCCAGACTGGCCGCCGGTGCAGGGTTCAGGATCGTGGTGACACCGGCCGCGCGGGCAATTTCAAGCCCGCGTCTGGCGGCGGGGATGGGCTGTTCCAGTTGGGTGACAAAGACGGCAGCCTGCGCAATCAGCCCGGCCTGTTCCTCGACATCCTGAACCGACACACGCCCTGCGGCCCCGGGGGCGACGATGATGGCATTGTTGCCGGTGGAATCTTCGATGAAGATATAGGCGGCCCCGGTATAGCTTTCGGTGTCGATATTCACGGCCGGGTGGACACCGGCCTTGGCCCATGTGGCCCGCGCAATACCGGCAAAAGCGTCATCGCCCAGTCGGGTGATGAAATGCACATCGCCCCCGGCCATGGCCGCGGCCACGGCCTGATTTGATCCTTTGCCCCCCGGACCCAGAACGAAGGAATTGCCCATGATGGTTTCACCCATCTTGGGTTGACGCAGGGCGCGGTAGGCGGTGTCGGCCACAAAAATTCCAAGAATGACAATAGGTTTCATGGCTTATGCCTCTGGTGGGATGACGCCCTTGCGCAACATGAAACAGCCGTAGAACCGCCGCTCGCCGGTCTGGATCACCGCATAGGCCGCCCGTGCCATGTCGTAAAACGCAAAGCGTTCGATGGACATCATCGGGCGGTCAGCGCCTTCGGCCGCATTGATTTCTGCCTGCACTTCGGCCTGCACGGGGGGCACGTCGTCAGGGGCGCCCACCACCTGCATCCGGCCCGCAAAGTCGGGCACGAAGGTGTCCAGCGGGTAGACCGACAAGATCGCCTGTGCCGCCTGCGCTGCTGTCAGATTGTCCATCCGCAACAGCTTGCCCGATACAGTGGCCCGCGCCACCGATTCGGCGGGAAAGTTGGTGTCGCACAGGATCAGCACATCGCCGTGCCCCATCGCACGCAGACAGCCCAGCACTTCGGCATTCAGGCGCGGATCAATTCCTTTGAGCATGATGCCCTCCATTTGTGGCAGATTGTGCCGGATTTGACTGCATGGTCAAGACAGCCTCTGGCCCGAGGCCTTGTCAAACAGATGCGCAAGCCGGGTGTCGGGGGCAAGGGTGATGGCATCGCCGGGTCGGAACGGCACGCGGTCGCGAAACACCGCTGTCACTTCGCGCCCCGACAGGCGCACCACGACATGGGTTTCTGAACCTGTCGGCTCTACCACGGCAATTGATCCCGCAAGCCCCTGATCGGAAACCGAGAATGTTTCAGGCCGCACGCCGTAGACCACTGCCTGGCCCTCCACGGCCTGCGATCCCGGCGGCAGCGCCAGTCGCGCGCCAGCCACATCGACCATGCCACCCGAGACGACCCCGTCCATCAGGTTCATCGTGCCAGATCCGATGAACGAGGCCACGAACACATTTGCCGGCCGGTCATACAGTTCAAGCGGTGCGCCCACCTGTTCGATCCTGCCGCCCTGCATCACGACGATCTTGTCGGCCATTGTCATCGCCTCGATCTGGTCATGGGTGACATAGACGGTGGTGGTTTTCAGGCGCAGGTGCAGTTCCTTGATTTCGGTGCGCATCTGCACCCGCAGTTTGGCGTCAAGGTTGGACAGCGGTTCGTCGAACAGGAACACCTGCGGGTCGCGCACAATGGCGCGTCCCATCGCCACGCGCTGACGCTGGCCCCCCGACAGGGCGCGGGGAAAGCGGTCAAGATAGGGCGTCAGGCCCAGCACTTCGGCGGCGCGTTCAACCTTCTGGCGGATCGCCGCCGCGTCCATCCCGCGCATTTTCAGCGCAAAGCCCATGTTGGCGGCCACGGTCTTGTGCGGGTAAAGCGCGTAGTTCTGGAACACCATGGCGATGTCACGCTCGGACGGGGGCAGGTTGTTCACCCGGCGCGGGCCGATCATCACATCGCCACCTGTCACCGCTTCCAGCCCGGCAATCATCCGCAGCAGGGTGGATTTGCCACAGCCCGACGGCCCGACCAGCACCACAAACTCGCCATCGGCAATATCAAGGTTCAGCCCATGGATGACCTGCGCGCCACCATATGCCTTGCGCAGATCGCGGATTGTCACCTCGGCCATGTCATTCTCTCCCCAAGCTTTGACCAAGGAGTAGCGAAGGGCTGCGGGCCTGTCCATCGGCTGATCATACTAACATGTTAGAATCTTGACAGGGCCAGTCGCCCGCGCCAAGCTGCCCGCAAGGAAAGCTGCCAAGGGGAGGGGAGGCCCCGCACAGTGCGTGCCGATCAGGGATCGGAGTGTGGCGCATTCCAGTCATAACTTGCCAAGACCAGCCAAAACGCCCCCGGGTCAATGACCGGGCAGGGCAAATGATAGGGAGGAGACAACGTGAAAGTTGAGGTTTACAAGGCCGCGATGCAGGCAACACTCAGCCGCCGTGGCATGCTGCAAGGGGCGACCATTCTGGGTGCGATGGCCGCGATGCCGCGCGTGATGGGATATGGCGCGGCGGCGGCACAGGATTCGCTGCGCGCGCAGATTCTGGCGATTCCGGGGGTGGGCAATGGCAGTCCGACCGACGCCGATTGGCAAAAGGTGGGCGAGCTGTGCCTGGGGGCCACCAAGGCCAACGTGGCCGAGGGTGAGTTTGCGGGTGTCGAGCTGACCTTCATGGGGCTGAACAACCAGAACCTGCACAACCTGCTGTTCCGGGGCTTCCTGAAATCATGGGAAACCTACACCGGGGCCAAGATCAACTGGATCGACCTTGCGCAGGCCGATTACAACCCGCGCCTGCAACAGGCGATTGCCACCGGCACCGTTGATTTCGACATCATCGAAATGGGTGCGCCGTTTGAAGGCGACACCGCCGGCAAGGGGTTGCTTGACGAGATGCCAGACTGGGTCAAGACCCAGATCGAAATGGATGATTATGTGAACTACCTCAAGGCGCCGGTTGGCACCTGGGGCGGCAAGACCTACCGGATCACCGTGGACGGAGATTGTCACACCTTCGCCTATCGCAAGGATTACTTCGGCGAGGGTGCGATCGGTGGGGCCGAGGTGCCAAAGACATGGCAGCAGGTCAACGCAGCCTCGAAGGCGGTCATCGGGCAGACCGATCCGCTGACGGGTCTTCCGGCTTTCGGCTATCTTGACCC
>CAZCFC010000103.1:6687-9543 GCA_964497815.1 uncultured Cypionkella sp. | reverse complement strand
TGGGGCGCAGGCGCTTGCGTTCCTCTGGCTGCGGTTCCTTTACTTTGACGATCATATCCGCGTTGGCAAAAATCTCTTCGGCGGTGGCAATGATCTGGGCCCCGGCAGCGGTATAGTCGGCATCACTGAAACCCGCGCCGATGCCGGCTTGGCTCTGGATCAGCACCGTATGGCCGGCAATGACCGCCTCGCGTGCGGCGTTGGGGGTCATTCCAACGCGGAACTCTTGTGGCTTGATCTCTTTTGGGCAACCGATTTTCATGTCTCTCTCCCTGATGGACGTTGTGTCCTTGCAGATCACCTTGCCTCTGTCTTGTAAGAGAAACTTTGAAATTTTGCTGTCTCGCATCCTGAATTGTGGTATTTTCCACGAAGTTTGACCCATATTTCGAAAGAAATCACCATGAACGCGGAACTTGACGCCACAGACCGCCGCATCCTTGGCGTGCTGCAACGGGATGGCCGGATCACCAACGCCGAATTGTCTGAACGGGTGAACCTGTCGCCTTCGGCCTGTCACCGCCGGGTGCAACTGCTGGAAGAGGCGGGGTTCATAGCGGGCTATGTGGCCTTGCTGGACGCAAGGCGCATGGGCAAGCCGACGACGGTTTTCGTGGAAATCACCCTGCAATCCCAGGCCGAAGACCTGCTGGACGCCTTTGAACGCGAAGTTGCCCGGGTGCCGGATATTCTGGAGTGTCATCTGATGGCAGGCACCGCCGACTATCTGATCAAGATCATGGCCGAAGACACCGAGGATTTTGCCCGCATTCACCGCCAACATTTGTCGCGGCTGCCCGGCGTGCGGCAGATGCAGTCGTCTTTCGCCCTGCGCACTGTGGTCAAAACGACGGCACTGACCGTCTGACCGTCACAGGCCCGTTACACTGCTTCGATATTTCCAGAATCATGGATATGACGAATGCCCTTTCGGCCTTTGACGCCCTTGGTCAGCCCTCACGACTGGCCGTGTTCCGCTTGCTGGTGCAGACCGGGCCTGCGGGCATGGCTGCGGGTGACATCGCCCGCCAGCTTGACCTGGTGCCCAACACCCTGTCCAGCCAGCTGGCTACTCTGCAGGCGGCGGGGCTGATTTCTGCCACCCGTCATGGCCGTTCCATCCGCTACGCCGCCGATATGGCAGGCCTGCGCGCCCTTGTGGCGTGGCTGCTGCAAGATTGCTGCGGCGGTTCCCCCGAAATCTGCGCCCCGGTTCTGGACCGGATCGCCTGCGTCTGCTGAGGATAACATGACCGACAAGATCTACAACCTGCTGATCCTGTGCACAGGCAACTCTGCCCGCTCTATCCTGGGCGAAGCAGTGTTCAACCGCGAAGGCAATGGCCGCTTCCGGGCCTTTTCTGCAGGGTCCAGACCTGCGGGCGTGCCAAATCCCTTTGCGATGGCGTTGCTGAACCGCGAAGGCTTTGACACCGGTTTTGCCCGGTCCAAAAGCTGGGACGAATTCGCAGGCCCCGACGCGCCGCATCTGGATTTCGTCTTTACCGTCTGCGACAACGCCGCCGCCGAGGAATGCCCCTTCTGGCCCGGCGTGCCGATGACCGCCCATTGGGGTCTGCCCGATCCGGCGGCGGTCACCGGCAGCGACGCGCAAAAGGCGCTGGCCTTTGCCGAAACCTATCGCGCGCTGGTGCGCCGGGTACAGGCCTTTGCCGCCCTGCCGTTGGAATCATTGGACAAGATGGCATTGAAAGCAAAGATGACCGAAATCGGCCAGGATCGCGCATGACCGCCCGCAAACTGGCGGCCGAGGCGCTGGGGACCGGTTTTCTGGTGGCGGCGGTGGTCGGGTCCGGCATCATGGCCGACCGGTTGACCAACGATGTGGCGCTTGCCCTGCTGGCGAATACCATCGCCACCGGGGCCGCGCTTGTCATGCTGATCACCACTTTTGGCGCGGTGTCGGGCGCACAGTTCAACCCTGTGGTGACATTGGTCTTTGCGCTGCGCCGCGAGATGTCGGTGGCACTGGCGCTGGCCTATGGTGCGGCGCAATGTGGCGGTGGGATCATGGGCAGTCTGGCGGCACATGTGATGTTTGACTTGCCGGTTTGGCAACTGTCGCAGACTGTGCGGACGGGGCAGGGCCAATGGTTCGCCGAAGCGGTCGCCAGCTTTGGCCTGATCCTGACAATTCTTGGTGCCATCCACGCCCGCGCAACAGTTGCGGTATCGGTCGCGGCCTATGTCACCGCCGCCTATTGGTTCACCGCCTCGACCAGTTTTGCCAACCCCGCTGTTGCCTTGGCCCGCAGCCTGACCAACACCTTCGCAGGCATTCGCCCGCTGGACCTGCCCGCGTTCTGGGCCGCCGAAATCATCGGAGCGGTTCTGGCGGCGGTTTTGGGCGGCTGGCTGTTCCGGCCAGCCCAGACCTAGACTTCTGCCACCTCGGCGGCCCAAATCTCGAATTTCTGCAACACATGTGGTCCGAATGAATGGATCAGCGGCACATCCGCCGCGTCACGCCCATACGCCACCACAATCCGCCCGATGCGGGGAATGTTGTTGCGCGGATCAAAGGTGCGCCATGCGCCGTCCAGATAGACCTCCATCCACGCCGCAAAGTCCATGGGCCCGGTCACAGGCACGCCGATATCGGGGATATAGCCGTTCACATAGCGTGTCGGAATGTTCAGACAGCGGCACAGCGCAATCGCCAGATGCGCGAAATCGCGACAAACCCCGGTCTGCTCTTGCCAGCCATCAAATGCAGTCCGGGTGGCGCGGGCGTTCATGTAATCGAACCGGATGTGATTGTGAACGTAATCACAAATCGCCTGCACCTGCGCATAGCCGGGCGCAAAACCAGCAAAACGATCCCATGCGAACTGG
>CAZCFC010000103.1:0-6677 GCA_964497815.1 uncultured Cypionkella sp. | reverse complement strand
TGGCTTAACCGGTCCGTTTCGCAATAGCGGCTGCCCAGCAGGTAAATCACCACATCGTCGGGCAAGGCTGCAATCGCAGTCTGGCCCAGCCAAGGCTCGACCGGGTCGGCCAACGGGCTGAGATCAATCACGCAATCCGACCGCAGGGTGAAAAGACCCGACGGGGCCACCAACCTGCGGCAACTGTTGCCAAACAGATCGCGGTACACCGAAGTCGGCACGCCCGGCTCGGTTGACACACCTGATTGCCGCCTCACCTGATCGCGCAACTCATCGCGCGCGGCCATCATCGTGATCATCGGAGTGTCTTGCGTGCAAGAAACGGTAATGTCGTAGCCATAGCGAACCAGCATAACCATTCCTTTGATAATTGTCCTTGCAACCTGAACGCTGCCTTGCGCTTTCGGTTCCACCATCGGCCTGCACCGGACCTGCGCGGCGACATTTCCACCCAGCTGCCTGTTTTTCGGGCGCAACGCCCTGACATGCGGCAAATGAAAAACCCCCGGCCTTGTCGGACGGGGGTCAATCGGGACGGGCGCTGACCTTACGATCTTTGCCCCAGTGTCGCTGACGTCTTAAGCCAAAGCTTAAAGACCGCCTTCACGCTGAAGCTTCTTGCGCGCAAGTTTCCTTGCACGGCGAACGGCTTCGGCTTGCTCACGGGCTTTTTTGACGGAGGGCTTCTCGAAATGTTGCTTGAGCTTCATTTCGCGGAACACGCCTTCGCGCTGGAGCTTTTTCTTGAGGGCCCGAAGGGCTTGCTCGACGTTATTGTCGCGGACGCTGACCTGCATGTGGTTGTCACCACCTTCCTAAGTTAGAGTTGCACTATATGTGCAGGCTCGTGGCGCATAGCAAAGCAGCGCGGGCTTGTCTACGGGCGGAGCGGAAAGGTCAGAAAATGCAGGGTGAAAACAGCATGGAACAGGCAAAAGACCGGATTTTGGACGCAAGCTTGGCCCATGCGCCGTTTGACGGCTGGTCGGATGTCACGCTGAAGGCGGCACTGGCTGATTCGGGTGTGGCCCCCGGACTGGGGCAGGCGCTGTTTCCGCGCGGCGGAATTGATCTTGCAGTGGCCTATCACAGGCGCGGCGATCAGGTGATGCGCGACCGTCTGGCCGCCACCGACCTCACCGCCCTGCGCATCCGCGAACGCATCACCCTGGCGGTGCGCCTGCGCTTGCAGGCAGCAGACAAGGAAATGGTACGGCGCGGCTCTGCCTTGTTCGGCCTGCCGCATCACGCCGCCGAAGGGGCGGGGCTGATCTGGGCCACCGCCGATGCGATCTGGGTGGCATTGGGCGATACCAGCACCGATGTGAACTGGTACTCCAAACGCGCCACTCTGGCGGCCGTCTACGCCGCAACCGTGCTGTTCTGGCTGGGTGACACCAGCGACGGCGATCAGGCGACAGCAGAGTTTCTGGACCGCCGCATCGAAAACGTCATGCAGTTTGAAAAGACCAAGGCCAAATTGCAGCAAAACCCGCTGGCCAAAGCGCTGCTGGCAGGGCCGTTGAAATTGCTGGAAAAGGTGCGTGCGCCGCACCCCTCTCAAGACCTCCCTGGTCGCAACAGCCATTGAAAGGCCCCTGACATGACGCTGTCCTCTTCGATGCTGGCAATGGAAATCTCGACCCCCGGTGATCCGGATGTGCTGAAGCCGGTCTCGGTGCCGGTGCCGGTGCCCGGCCATGGCCAGATCATCATCCATGTGGCGTATGCCGGGGTGAACCGCCCCGATGCCCTGCAACGCGCCGGGGCCTACGCGCCGCCCGCCAACGCCTCTCCTCTGCCGGGGCTGGAGGCATCGGGCACGGTGGTTGCCATGGGGCCAGGCGTCACGCGCTGGCAAATCGGTGACAAGGTCTGCGCCCTGCTTCCCGGCGGCGGCTATGCCGAATACGCTGCCTGCCAGGATGCCCACGCCCTGCCCCTGCCCAAAGGCGTTTCTCTGCGCGACGCTGCCTGCCTGCCCGAAACCTGCTTCACCGTCTGGTCCAACATGGTGATGCGCGGCGGCCTGCAGGCAGGAGAGCGTTTTCTGGTACATGGCGGCTCGTCCGGTATCGGCACCACCGCCGTTCAGATCGCCCGCGCCTTGGGTGCCCGCGTTTTCGCCACCGCCGGCAGCGATGAGAAATGCCGCGCCGTCGAGTCTTTGGGGGCAGAGCGTTGCTTCAACTACAAGACCGAAGATTTCGTCGATCAGATGAAAAGCCACGGCGGGGCAAACCTGATCCTGGACATGGTCGGGGGGCCCTATTTGCCACGCAACATCAAGGCTTTGGCGGATGACGGCCGCCTTGTTCAGATTGCCTTCCTTCAGGGCCCCAAAATCGAGCTGAACTTCGCCGAACTGATGATGCGCCGCCTGACGATCACCGGCTCTACCCTGCGCCCTCAGTCTGATCAGGCCAAGGCCCGCATCGCAGCCGAAGTCGAAACCCACGTCTGGCCGATGATCGCCCATGGCGCAGTGCGCGTGGTGATTGACAGCGAATACAGCCTGACCCAAGCCCCCGCAGCCCATTGGCGGCTGGAAAGCTCGGGCCATATCGGCAAAATCGTGATGAAGGTCGACAGCTGACAGTTTCACCTTGGCGCAAATACCCGCGGGGGTAAGCGCAGCAAGGGGGCGGCCAGCCCCCTTCGTCTTTCTTCAAAAAGGAATGGCGCGGCTTCGCGCCGCAATTGGATCCGCCTTGCCGGACTAGTCACCCAGCTTGGCGTGCACCTCGTCCATATTGATCTCGGCCAGCGGCATCTTGTTGGCCGGATTTTCGAAATCATACTTGAACAGCTGAAAATCGCGTTTGTAGATTTCCCAGACCAGATGCATCGACAGATCGTCGAAATAATCCTCAACCGGATGCAGCCGCTTTGGCCCGTGCCCTTCGCTTTCGTTGAACTTCGGGATCTTCTTCAGGTCCACCTTGTGCCTGGTCTTGATCTTTTTCAGAACCTTGCCCATGCCCTCATCAAACTTTTCGGTGAAGAAGATGTTGTCATAGCGGCCACCGTTCACGATGTACGTCGAGACATGCCCCGCCATCGCGGACCAGTGGATGTCCGGCTCCATCGGTTTTTTCCACCGAATGGTATCGCGCGCAAACAGCAGAAAACGGCGGAAGCTGGCAATTTGGTCGAACTCTTGCTTGCCGTCATCGCCGCCCACTTCGATCCCGTACTTCTGCACCAACAGCGGCACAAGGTTGCCACGATAGCGTTTGCCGTTGCGCTGAATGCCGCAAATCTTGTCGAAGAAGGATGACAATATCCGCGTGTAGGGATTGCGCACGCAGGTGAAGGCGTAGGATTTGTGGGTCTTGGCGTTCTTCTCGATCAAGGGCTGGCTTGCCTCAAGCGACCATTTGTGCAGCCCCGAAGTGGCGTCATGAATATCGCCATCAAAAAAGCGGCCATGATCCGAATAGAACATGATCTGGCCAATCGTCGAGCAGGCGCATTTCGGCACGACCCGATACACCACGCTTTCGCTTTCCGTCATCCACGTACCGGGGAAACCCATAAACCACCCTCCATGCCTTGCGCCGCACGCCCATATTGTGGCGCAGGATCATCCGGCCACAAAAAAGCAAACAAACTCTGTCTTTTCAATGGCCCTTGGCACTATTTAGAGAAACAATACTCTCTCTATGTGCGTAATGTCTCGGAAATGGCAAGAATCGCTTACATCCTTTTGTGTCACAAGGATCCCGAAGGGATCATCGCCCAGGCTCAACGGCTGACGGCGGCCGGTGATTTTGTGTCGATCCACTTTGACGCCCGTGCAAAGAAGGAAGATTTTGACAAGATCCGCACCGCTTTGGTGCCAAATCCTTCGGTTGCCTTCACCAAACGCCGCGCGAAATGTGGCTGGGGAGAATGGTCGCTGGTCGAAGCCACCCTGATGGCCGTCGAGGCGGCCGTCGCGTCCTTTCCGCGGGCAACGCATTTTTACATGCTGTCGGGCGACTGCATGCCGATCAAGTCGGCGGAATTCGCGCATGATTTTCTGGACAAGCAGGAAGTCGACTACATCGAAAGCTTTGACTATTTCAATTCTGACTGGATCAAGACCGGCATCAAGGAAGAGCGCCTGATCTACCGCCACTACTTCAACGAGCGCAACAACAAGCGGCTGTTCTACGCCTCGATGCAATTGCAGGACAAACTGGGACTGACCCGCAAGGTGCCCTCGGATATCGCGATGCAGATCGGCAGCCAATGGTGGTGTCTGCGGCGACGGACAGTGGAATGGGTGCTGGATTTCGTGAAAAAGCGCAAAGACGTGATGCGGTTTTTCCGCACCACCTGGATCCCGGATGAGACGTTCTTTCAGACCATCGTCCGCCATCTGGTGCCCGAACATGAATTGCGGACGCGGACGCTGACCTTCCTGATGTTCACCGATTATGGCATGCCGGTGACCTTCTACAACGACAACTACGATCTGTTGCTGTCACAGGATTATCTGTTCGCCCGCAAGATCAGCCCCGATGCCAAAGACCTGAAAGAGCGGTTGGGCAAGCTTTACGCGGCCAAAGGAGTGCGGTTTGGCATTTCGAACGAGGGCCGGACGCTGTTCAAGTTCATCACCGGACGGGGCCGGATTGGCCGCCGCTTTGCGCCGCGCTTTTGGGAAACCGAAAGCACGCTGGGGCGCGAACGCACGCTGATGATGGTGACCTGCAAGAAATGGCATGTGGCCAAACGGCTGGTTGACAGGGTGCGGCAGGTGACGAACCTGCCTGCGCTGGATTATCTGTTCAATGAGGCGTCAACCCCCCTGCCCGATCTGGGCGGCATCCAGTCAACGCTTGAAAAACGAACGCGGCATCGGCGGGCGTTGGTGCGGATGCTGTATGATTACTGGCAGACGGATCGGCTGATCTTCTGCATTGATCCGGCCAATGTTGATCTGATGCAGGATTTCTACAACGACAAGGCCAAGGTGCGTTTGCTGGAAATCGAATGTGATTTCACCGATGACTATCTGATCGGCCACGCAACCCGCGTCGGTCTGGCAGGAGAACGCACGCCGCAAGACACGATCAACCGACTGCTGCCAACGATCCGCTATGACGTGCGCTTTGAATCAGACAAGATAAGGGATGCCGGATTTCCCAACCTTTTGCGGGTGCGTCAATCGGCATCGGTGGATGAAAACACCGTGCCACTTGCAGAATTTCTTGATATTCCACTTGAGAAAGCCCGAGAAATCGCGGCGACAGAATATCTATTTGTGGACTGATGCCATGGCCTATTCCTACGATCCGACCAACATCTTCGCCCGCATCCTGCGCGGTGAAATTCCGAACAAGACCGTGCTGGAAACGCCGCACACGCTGGCCTTTCACGACATCGCCCCTCATGCCCCGGTGCATGTGCTGGTGATCCCCAAGGGGCCCTACGCGACGTTTGATCATTTCGCCGCCATGGCCTCGGCCGATGAGCTGGTCGATTTCCACCGCGCCTGTGCCGAAGTGTGCCGTCTGGTCGGCGTCGCCCCCGGTGACGGCTACCGCGCCATAACCAACGCGGGGGCGCATGGCATGCAAGAGGTGCCACATTACCATCTGCACATCTTGGGTGGCCGGGTGCTGGGGCCTTTGCTCGCGCGCTAAGGTTGGCTAAGTCCTTGCCACTATTGCAAAGTCTCGCCCCGCGCCAACATCTCCACATAGTCCGCAACCCGTTTGGCGCGGGTTTCCGGGCGTTTGGCGGTGGTGACGCGGTAGTAGATGGCATAGCGGTTGCGGGCGTTCAGGCCGGCGTATTCATCCCGGGCGGCCTGCGGGCCTTCTGCCAGCGCCTGCAAGAAATCCTCGGGCATGTCCTTGGCAGATCCGGCATAGGCGCTGGCCCAGCGGCCATTGCCCTGTGCCGCGGTCACATGCGCCATCCCGGCAGGGCGCATCCGCCCTTCGGCGATCAGACGCTCGGCATGGGCGCGGTTGGTCTGGCTCCAGGCCGATCCGGGTTTGCGCGGGGTGAAACGCTGCCCCCATTCGGTTTCTGACACCGACTTTTTCACCCCGTCAATCCAGCCCCAGGCCAGCGCCTCAACCACCGCCTGCCCCCAGTCGATCGAGGGGATGCCAGAGCTTTTCTTGTAGATCTTGACCCAGACCTCATCGCGGATGGCGTGATGATCGGCAAGCCATGCCGCCCAGTCTTCTGGCAAGGCAAAGGGAATGGCCCCGACTAATGTGCTGCCGCCCATGATGCCCCCTTTCCTGCCTCAACCGTCAGCGGCACGGTCAGATGCACCGCCGGGTGGGCCGCGCCCTCCATCACGTCTTTCGCCACCTTGATCAGGGCGTCAACCGCGCCCTCGTCCACCTCGAACAGCAATTCGTCATGCACCTGCAACAGCATCTTGGCGGGCAGGCCTGCGATGGCACCCGGCATCCGGATCATGGCGCGACGGATCACGTCGGCAGCTGTGCCCTGAATCGGCGCGTTGATCGCGGCGCGTTTGGCGAAGCCTGCGCCGGGGCCTTTGGCGTTGATCTCGGGAGTATGAATTTTCCGACCAAACAGGGTTTGGACGAAGCCTTTTTCCTGCGCAAATTTGACCGTATCGGACATATAGCCCTTGATGCCGGGGAAGCGTTCGAAATAGCGGTCGATGAAGCCCTGCGCCTCGGCCCGCGGAATCCGCA
>CAZCFC010000102.1:2018-9607 GCA_964497815.1 uncultured Cypionkella sp. | reverse complement strand
CAGCGCGAGCTGGCCGAAAAGCTGCACCTTTGCGATGTGCGCACCATCCGCGCAGCGCAGCCGCGTGTTGCGTTCGAAGATCCCGACAACACCTTGCACCAGTTCAACACCGACGCCTGCTGCGCCGTGCGCAAGGTAGAACCGCTAGAGCGGGCGCTGGCCCCGTTTGACGGCTGGATCACCGGGCGCAAGCGCTATCAGAACTCGACCCGCGCTGCGGTGGACTTCTTCGAGGCCGAAGGCGACAGCCGCATCAAGGTCAATCCCTTGGCGCACTGGGGCCGCGAAGATCTGGACGAGTACATGATCAACAACCGCCTGCCGCGTCACCCGCTGGTGGCGCAGGGCTATCCGTCAATCGGCTGCGCGCCCTGCACCAGCAAAGTCGCCCCCGGCGAAGACCCCCGTTCGGGCCGCTGGCGCGGTCAGGAAAAAACCGAGTGCGGCATCCACTTCATCAATGGCCGCGCCGTCAAAATCAACAAGGACACCGCTGCATGAGCATCCTCAGCTTAGCGGTGACTGGCTCTCTGCCATTGAATGCGAAGTCGATGGGCCTCGTCGCAATCGACGCATGGATTAATACCCCAGTATCGGCAAAGCGCTTCAAAGCCCGCCTGCCCCCGATGGCCTTCGTAATAGAAGGAATTCGGAACATAGTCGTCGAAAAGATCAAGTTGTTTGCGAGAACGAATCATTTGGCGCGCCTTCTTGTGACAGCGCCTAACCAATTAAAGCAGGTTAGTTGTTCCCTTAATTCACCCACATCTAAAGAACATCTGTGTCTTGCCAAAACCTATGGAGATCAATGATATGAGCATCCTCGTGACCGACACGGGCTTTGCCCCCGTCCCCGCTGCCGATTTCGTGACTTTGGCCGAAATCGCTGCCCACAAAGGTGCCGTCGATCTGACACACACCGACGACCCCGAGGCGCTGGCAGCTTATCTGTCGGACCTTGTCTTGATCCGCATCGGCTTTCCCGCCTTCAATGATGGCCGCGCCTTTACCATCGCGCGGCGGCTGCGGGCCTTGGGCTACACGGGGCTGTTGCGCGCCAATGGGCCGGTGATCGCCGACCAATACCCGATGGCGCGCCGCGTGGGCTTTGATCAGGTGGAAATCCCGGACGAGTTGGCGCAGCGCCAGCCCGAGGCGCAATGGATCTTCCGCGCCGACTGGAAGGCCCATGATTATCAATCGCGCCTGCGGGCCTGACGAAGGGCTTTTACCAAAGCCGCAAAAGACGTATCTGCATCCTTGAATGAAATGACCGAAGCGATTGCCATGACCGACGCCGCCCCTTCAGCCGCTGCCGTAAAACCACACCTGCCCGACGCCCAGATTGTCACATCGGTGAAACACTGGACCGACCGGCTGTTTTCCTTTCGGGTGACGCGGCCGAAATCGCTGCGCTTCCGCTCGGGCGAGTTCGTGATGATCGGGCTGCTGGGTGAAACCGGCAAACCCCTGCTGCGCGCCTATTCCATCGCCTCGCCCGCCTGGGATGACGAGCTGGAGTTCTACTCGATCAAGGTTCCCGACGGCCCGCTGACCAGCCGCCTGCAACATATCAACGTGGGTGATGAAATCATCCTGCGGCCAAAGCCCGTCGGCACTTTGGTGCATGACGCGCTGTTGCCGGGCAAGCGGCTGTGGATGCTGGCAACGGGCACCGGTCTGGCCCCGTTTGCCAGCCTGATGCGCGAACCCGAAACCTATGAGAAATACGATCAGGTCATCATGATGCACACCTGCCGCGAGGTGGGAGAGCTGGAATATGGCCGTCAATTGGTGGAAAGCTTGCGCGACGATCCGCTGATCGGAGAGATGGTCGAGGGCAAATTGCTGTACTATCCGACCACAACGCGCGAAAATTCCGCGTATATGGGTCGGATCACCGACAACCTGACCTCGGGCAAGGTGTTTGCCGACCTGAATTTGCCGCCGATGCAGGCAGCCACAGACCGCGCCATGGTTTGCGGCAGTCTTGCCTTCAACGTCGACGTCAAGGCGGTGCTGGAAGATTTTGGCCTGCGAGAGGGCGCAAATTCCGAACCGCTGGAATATGTGGTCGAGAAAGCCTTCGTGGGGGATGGAATATGAAACCGCTTTTCATCGCAACGCTTGGCGCGCTTTTTGCCACCGCAGCGGCGGCGGGCGATGTCACGGTTTCCTTCGCCAATGGCACCAGCAGGATCTTTGACTCGGTGACGGTCTACGCGATGGCGGCAGGGGAAGTAGGCGACGATGCATTGGGCGGCATCAACGAGGCTCTCAGGCCGGGCGAATCTGCGACGGTCAAACTTGCCCTGACGAAATGCCAGCCGGTCTTTGTCCAAGCGGTCTGGGGCGAAAACGGGGTCGCCACCACCGAAGCGGACTCTTGCGATCCGGCGATTTTCACGCTGACCGAATAACCAGTTCCAGATGAAAAAGGCCGCGCCGGGTTGCCCCGCGCGGCCTTTCCTTTGCCCGAAGGCAAACCCTTACATGCCGAGCGCGGCTTTCACGGCTGCGACAGCTTCGGCCACTTTGGTCGGATCGGCAGCAGCGGCGTCAACGCCGGCCTTCAACGTGGTTTTCAGCGTGGCATCCAAAGCCGAAGCGTCGATCATGGCGTTGATCTTGGCTGCGTCAAAGTTGGCCGGGTCCAGCGCGGCAGCAGCGTCACCAGCAGCCGCTTCAACCGCAGCAGCGGCTTCGGTGGTGGCTTCGGTGGTTGCAGCAGCGGCATCGCCAGCAGCTTCGGTGGTTGCAGCAGCGGCAGCAGCGGCGGCGGCAGCTTCTTCTTCCAGTTTCTTGGCGGCAGCAGCGGCTTCTTCAGCAGCTTTTGCAGCGGCTTCTTCAGCAGCTTTTGCTTCGGCAGCGATTGCTTCGGCAGCAGCAGCCTCTTCTTGCGCGGGCTTCACGCTGAACTGATAGTAGCCAGCACCAGCCAGCGCGATCAGCACGAGGCCGATAAGGACGTTCTTGTTCATGTCACGATCTCCAATACCGAATGCGTTCGGCTGACAGCGATATGCCAGAAAATGCCCAGAAAGGAAAGGCCTGCGCTGCACTGCAGCAGCAACAGTTGTGCAGCTTCGCCCAAATCTGGCGCTTTAGCGGTTGAAGCCGATCGTGGCTGCGACTATCTTGCGCCAGCCTGTAGCCATACGAAGGACGACCACCATAGCCCGCAGACCCCACAATGCCCCGCCGCAACGCGAAACCGGCCCGCGCATCAATGATCGCATCCGGTCCCCTGAAATCCGCCTGATCGGCGCGGATGGGGAAAACGTCGGCGTCGTAACGCCAGCGCGCGCGATGCAGATGGCCGAGGAAGCCGGGCTTGATCTGGTTGAGATTTCTCCGAACGCCGAACCGCCCGTGTGCAAGATCATGGATTTCGGCAAGTTCAAGTATGAGACGCAGAAACGCGAGGCAGAGGCCCGCAAGAAGCAGCACATCATCGAGATCAAAGAGATCAAATTCCGTCCCGGCACCGACACGCATGACTATGACGTCAAGATGCGCTCGGTTCTGAAATTTCTGGAAGAAGGCGACAAGGTGAAAGTCACCCTGCGCTTTCGTGGCCGCGAAATGGCGCACCAGGAACTTGGGCTTGAGCTGTTGAACCGCGTCGCCGCCGATGTCGGTGACGCCGGCAAGATCGAATCCATGCCCCGGCTGGAAGGCCGCCAGATGGTGATGATGGTGACGCCGAAATAAGGGCGTCCGTCACGTTGTCTGGAACGATTGAGGGCGCCCGTCTGTGGCGCCCTTTTCATTTGCGGCACATGTCGGGTGCCGATTTCCTGACCAAAATCACGCGGGCGCTTTGAACCGCAGCGGCAACCGGATCGGCCTCTCCGTGGGTTTCGCCAAATCGCCCCACCCCCCAACCAATCTGCCGTCAAGAGATCAGATCAGCCCAAGGGTGATGCCACAGCTATCTTGGCTCTCGCAGTTGCGGCCGGATCGGGATTTCCTTCAGCAGCCCCCCCACCCCCATCGCCGCAATATCGTCACCTGTCACCGCCAGCCCACAAGCCAGACGTTCCAGCACCCAATCGGCGCCGTTCAAGGCCGGTGAGCGCGCGCAACCCGGCAGACCCACCACGGGGCGGCCCGCCAGATCGCCCAGAAACAGCAGATTGCCGGGGTCAACCGGCATGCCGAACCGCAGCACGCAGCCCCCCGCCACCCGAACCGCCTGCGGGGCGGTGTCGTGCAGGTCCGATGTCGCCGACCCTGTCAGGATCAGCACCATGTCCCCCGCCGCAGCCAGCAAGGCCGCCGCCAGTGCCGCCTCGTCATGCGCCACCACCTGCACCGCCATCAGGTCCATCCCCAAGGCCCGCAGCCGCGCGCCGATCACCTGCGCGCCCTTGGTGGAAAGCTTGGGGTCCTGCCCCGGCACCTCGGTCAAGATCAGCGTCGCCGTCCGCATCACCACGGGCCGCACCCGCAGCGCCGACCGCGCCACCGCACAGGCCTGCACCACCGCCTGCGCGGCCACGCCATAGGCGATGATCTTGACTGTCCCCACCAGCGTCCCCGCCGTGACGCGGGTCAACGGGGCCAGCGTGGCCAAGGTGATCGCCGGATCAATCCGGTTCAACGCCAGCACCGCGGCTGCGTCCACCTCTGCCACCCCCGGCCCGGTGGCGTTCAGGTTGACGCGGCCGGTGAAGGCATCGGTCACGTGCAGGCCTTGCCCCGGCGGATCGGGCACCAAAGCCTGCGCCAGCAGCGCCGCAGCCCGATCCTCGGCCAGATCGTCCGGGTCCAGTCGCGCCACCACGACGCTGTCCAGACCTGCCGCCGCCAGCGCCGCCAGATCGCCCGCGCCCAACACGCAGCCCTTGCGCAGCCGGGTCGCGCCCAACGGCACCGAATGTGCCAGAATAGCACCCATGGCCTGATCAAGCGGCACCGGGCCAAAGCGCATCAGACCGCCCGCAGGGTCTGGGTGATCTGCGCCAGAATCGACAGCGCAATCTCGGCCGGGGTTTTCGCGCCGATATCCAGACCCACGGGGGCATGGATGCGGGCGATTTCATCTGCGGGATATCCCGCCTCTTGCAGCCGTTCCAGCCGCTTGGCATGGGTCTTTCTGGACCCAAGACAGCCCAGATAGAAGGCAGGCGACCGCAGGGCAAAGCGGATCGCCGGATCGTCAAGCTTTGGATCATGGGTCAGGGTCACGATGGCGGTGCGGGCATCGGGGGCAAGGCTGGCAAGGGCGTCATCTGGCCAATCATCCAGTATCACCTCGCCGGGGAAACGCTCGGCCGCGCCAAAGGTTTCGCGCGGGTCGATCAACGTCGGATCATAGCCCGCAAGCCGCGCCATCGCCAACAGGGGCTGGGCGATGTGGACCGCCCCCACAACGATCAGACGCAGGGGCGGGTTGTGGGGGGCGATGAACCGGTCGCCGTCCACCCCCGCCTTGTCGCTGCGCAGCCGCAGATCGACCACAGGATCCACCCCGGCGGGCAGCAGGGTACGCGACCAGTCGGTCAGGTTGACGGTGCAGGCAACCGCTTGGCGGGCACGCCGCGCCGCAACCAGATCGGCCAGCAGACCGGCCCAGGGCGCGACCGGTTCCACCAGCACCTTGATGGTGCCACCGCAGGCCAGACCCACCGCGAAGGCCGTCTCATCCGAAACGCCAAAGGTCAGCATGCGGGGGGTGCCATCGACCAGCGCCTCTAATGCCTCGGTGACCACAGCGCCCTCGACACATCCGCCCGAAACCGAGCCCATGATCTGACCGGCCCCGGAAATGGCCAGTTGGCTGCCGGGCTGACGCGGAGCAGAGCCCCAGGTTTCCACCACGGTGGCCAAAGCCGCGCCGCGGCCTTCGCGGTGCCAGGTAAGGGCGATTTCGGGGATGGTGTCATGGGTCATTGCAGCCTCCTGTTGCGCGACTATGCGACAAGACGGGGCAGCGGGCCATTGGCAAAAGGTGGGGCATGCAGGGGTTCGGATGAAACGCGGCGGATGGGGGTTTCACACCCCCACGCCCGATTTCCCAAAGGGAAATCAGGCCCCCCGTGGGATATTTCTTCACAGAGGATGACAATTTTAGACAAATTCAGTTTGTCCGGACCGAGATTGCCGCGCGCAGCCCCCCGCAATGCAAAAGGCCCCGGGGGTTTGCCCGGGGCCAATCGTGGCGACCTTGATTTACCGTGCCGAGCGCAGCAGCGGTGTGATGATGCGCACCGCGACGCGGCGGTTGCGGGCCTCATCCTTCAGGGTGTCGATGCGCAGCTCTGATTCGCCATAGCCCTGCACCACCATGTTTTCCGGCGGGATGTCAAAATACTCGGTCAGCGCCAACGCCACCGATTCCGCCCGACGGTCTGACAGGGCAAGGTTCATTGCGGCCTTGCCGGTTGCATCGGTGTGGCCTTCGATCAGGAACATCTCGGCCGGGTTGGTGTCGATCATGTCCTGCATCAGACGGCCCAGATCTGCCAGATCTTCGGCCTCGGAGGCTTTGACGGCGGCAGAGCCACTGTCGAAGGTGATGGTATCGACGTCGATCATCGCCGCCAACTGGCGCACTTCGGTGATCTCGCGGATCTGGCGCAGGCTGAAGGTGCGGCCCAGCTTGGCGATGTCTTTCGCGGCCAGCGCGGCCTTGAGATCGGCATCATCGTCCTGGGTCGAGATCACCACGCGTTTTTTCTGCGGCTTCGGCAGGTCTTTGACCACAACATACTGTTCCGGCTCAAGATCGTCGATCAGCACAAGTTCGCGGCCAAGATCATCGTATTGCGCCCGGCGCAGCACGCGGCCCGAAGCATCGCGGATGGTGACAATCTGGGTGCCGTCGGGGCGTTCGACGATGGTGCGGGTCGAACCGTCGCGGTAGGTTTCGGTCCGCACGTTCGAACCGGGGCGGCGAATGACGGCATCGTCGTCCTTGTAGACCTGATAGGTGCCATCAGGTTTCAACACGACCACGCGGTCGCCGGTGTTCGACACCACGCGGCGCTCTTCCTGTTTGTTGCCTTCGTTGATGATGGCACCCACAACCAGTGCGCCCAAGACCACAAGCCCCACCTTTTCCAGATCAGACAAGCCACTTTTCTTGCCACCGGCCACGGCGACGGGGGCGCGGGCGAATTCCTCGCTGGAGGTCCGGGCGCTTTCCTTGGTCAGCAGTTCGGTCACGGTGGCCACTGCTTCGGCCGGGACTTCCTGCTCGGACGGTTTGGTTTCCAGCCCATCGGTTGCCGCAGGCACAGCCAGGGCAGCCACCGCGCCAAGTTCGGCCGGATCAATCGCATCGGGTTCAGCCAGCAGCGTTGACAGGGTTTCGACTTCGGTTTCGGTGGGCACAAGGGCGTCAACCGGGGCTGCGACCTCTTCCGACGCGGGTTCCGCGAATTTCAGCCCCGCAGCGGGATCGACCAACGTGCCATCGTCTTGCACTTTCAGTTCGGCTTCGGCTGCGGCAAGGGCTGCGGCCTCTTCCTCGGCAATCCGGGCGGCGGTTTCGGGGTCGATCACTTCGACTTCGGTGGCGGTCTCATCCACCACAGGCTCTTCGGTGGCGGTTTCGTCCACCACAGGCTCTTCGGTGGCGG
>CAZCFC010000102.1:0-1918 GCA_964497815.1 uncultured Cypionkella sp. | reverse complement strand
TTCGTCCACCACAGGCTCTTCGGTGGCGGTTTCATCCACCGCAGGCTCTTCGGTGACGTCAGGGGTGATGGCATCCGTTGCTGCGGCGGCCTCATCGGCAACCTTGTCGGCGCTGTCCGAGGCGGCCTCGGCGGCGTCAGCGTCATCGGCGGCGGCCTGTGCATCGTCGTCTTGGGCATCGGATGCGGCAGTGGCGGCAGCTTCGTCGGCGGCAGCCTGATCGGCGGCGGCCTGGGCTGCGATGGCGTCTTGTTCCGCTGCCGCTGCGGCTTCGTCGGCGGCCGCCTGATCTGCGGCCGCCTGATCGGCGGCGGCGGCATCTGCAGCGGCCTCGGCGGCGGCGGCCTCATCAGCGGCGGCAGCCTCGGCGGCAGCAGCAGTTGCGGCGGCCTCTTCTTCGGCCGCTTGCGCAGCGGCAGCTTCTTCGGCAGCGGCGGCATCGGCTGCGGCTTGCGCTGCGGCGGCTTCATCGGCAGCAGCCTGAGCGGCAGCGGCCTCTTCGGCGGCGGCGGCTTCGGCGGCGGCGGCCTCATCGGCGGCCGCCTGTTCTGCGGCGGCTTGTTCGGCTGCAGCGGCTTCGGCGGCGGCCTGTTCGGCGGCGGCCGCTTCGGCAGCCAGTTGTTCGGCCAATGCTGCGTCTATCGCCTGAGCCTGATCAATATAATCATCGGGGTTGCAGGCAAGATCGGCCGTCGGTTCGCACAGAACCGAGCCATCCGAAGCCACGACATAGCCGTCTTCGGTCAGGGTCTGCGCCATCAGGGGCCATGGCTGCACGTTGATCAAAGCCAAAGACAATGCGGTGGTCGAGTTCAATAAACGCTTCATGGGTCGTCCTTTCAGGGTCCGTCCAAGGCCTGATGGGTTCTTGCGAATCCGTCAGGCTGATGGAGCGAGAAAACAGCAATATGCCCTGTTATGCGATAACATCGGGCGGGATTCAGCCCCCTTTTGCGGGGTTATGGCACGCTATCGCCTAGCAGTTTCATCAAGCGGTGTTTTTCTCCGGCATCGCCGCCGTTGGAAATCACATCGCCCAGCGCCTGCAAGGACGCAATCGAATGGCCGGCCCGAAAGCTGTCGACATGCGGCAGCATCGCCCGGATACCACTGGCGCGCGGGGCAAAACCTTGCCAGCGCAACAGCGGGTTCAGCCAGATCAGACGGCGGCACGACAACTGCAACCGTTCCATGGCGGCGGCCAATGCGCCGCTGTCGTCACGGTCAAGCCCGTCTGTGATCAACAAGACAACAGCCCCCTGTCCCAGCACACGGCGCGACCAGTCGCGGTTGAATGCAGCCAGCGAACTGCCGATGCGCGTTCCCCCAGACCAGTCCTGCGCCTCTGCTCCTGCAAGTTTCAACGCCTGATCAACGTCACGGTTCCGCAGGTGGCGGGTTATATTTGTCAGCCGGGTGCCAAAGGTGAAGGCATGCACCTTTGCCCAGCCCTGACCGCGCTTGTTGGCCACCGCATGCACGAAATGCAGCGCCATGCGGCTGTACTGGCTCATGGAACCCGATATGTCGCACAGCACGATCAGATTGGGCCACCGCGTCCGGGGCGCGCGGTGGTGCAGCGTCATTACCTCGCCACCATGGCGCAGCGCATCCCGCATGGTGGCGCGCGGATCAATCGCGCGGCCAAGATTGACCCCGGCCATGCGGCGGGTTTTCAAAGGTTTGACCGGCAGCGACAGCCGCGACAGCATGCGCTTGGCCTCGGCCACTTCGGCCACCGACATCTGTTCGAAATCCAGCGTTTTCAGACGCTCTTCGGCGGATTGGGTGGCAGAGGCGTCAATGTCGATCTGTTGGTCTTCGCCCTTGTCTTGGCGAAGTTCGGGGGGCTGCGGGGCCTTGCCGTCCAGCAATGCCTCGGCTGCACGTTTCTCGGCGGCGTCGGCAAGGCGGTCTT
>CAZCFC010000101.1:0-9689 GCA_964497815.1 uncultured Cypionkella sp. | reverse complement strand
ACCACATCATCCTGCCGGAAATCATCTCGAAAGAGCCGCTTGGCCCGGTCGTGCGCCATGGCGACAACAACTGGGGCGACGTCGTGCGCTGGACCTACTACGCATTGGTTGCCGCTGAAGAAAAAGGCATCACCCAGGCGAATATCGACCAGGTTGCAACCTCGACCACCGACCCCGAAGTCAAGCGCCTGCTTGGCCTTGAGGGTGACATGGGCGCAATGATGGGCCTTGATGCCGAATGGGCAAAGCGCGCCATTGCCGCCAGCGGCAACTATGGCGAAATCTTCGAAGCCAACATCGGCTCGTCCACCCCGATCGGTCTGGCCCGTGGCCTGAACGCCCTGTGGACCCAAGGCGGCCTGCAATACACGCCGCCGTTCCGTTGATCTGACCATGGACCGGGCGCGGCACAGCGCTGCGCCCGGTTCGTCTTGATCTGACCAACAATACCTGAACCGCCGGGGGCAACAGACCCCATCAGATCGGCCCAACGCCGACACGCAGTCAGGACAGGGGGAATACCATGACACTTGCCGCTGACGCACCGAAAGTACCCTTTCGGCTGAGCATGCTTATCTATGACACCCGGTTTCGCGCCATCACCATTCAGGTGATCGTGCTGTTGTTGTTTCTGGCGGGGGTTGCCTGGCTGCTGAACAACACGATGGTCAACCTTGCCGCCAAGGACAAGGACATCAACTTCAGCTTCCTGTTCAACCGGGCTGGCTATGACATTGACCAACAACTGATCCCCTACACCAACGACAGCACCCACGGCCGCGCGCTTGTGATCGGCTTGTTGAACACGCTGATTGTGGCGTTCTTTGGCTGTATCTTTGCGACGATCATCGGGGTGTTTGCGGGCGTGCTGCGCCTGTCCAGGAACTGGCTGGTGGGCCGGCTCATGACCGTCTACGTCGAGGTCTTTCGCAACGTGCCGTTGCTGCTGTGGATCATTCTGGCCTTCACCGTGTTCTCGGAAACCATGCCAGAGCCGAAAGATTTCAAGGTCACTCAGGCCATGGTCGATGGCGGCACCGCCCCCGTTGCCGAGATGACATTCTTCGACACCGTCGCGATCACCAACCGCGGCTCGAACGTGCCGATGCCACTGCTGACCCGCCCACTGGGGGGATTCGAGGTGTTGGGCGTGCCGGTCAACCTGTCGGTACTGGCCACGCTTGCCGTGATCTTTGGCTCGATCTGGGTCAACCGCCGCCTGCGCGCCCGGGCCCGCGCCATCCAGGAAGACACCGGCATTCGCCCCACGACATGGTGGAAAAGCCTGCTGATCCTGTTGGTGCCCGTCACCCTGCTGTTGGTGGCGATGGGCCTGCACTGGGATGTGCCGGCCTTCCCCACCGGTGAAAATGGCGTTTCGAAGGGCTTCAACTTTGTTGGCGGCATCAACATCGCGCACAGCTTTACCGCCCTGCTGATTGCCCTTTCGCTGTACACCGGGGCCTATATCGCCGAGGCGGTGCGCGCCGGTATCCTTGCCATCAGCCGTGGCCAGACCGAAGCCGCCTTCGCCCTTGGCCTGCGCCCCGGTCGCACCATGAGCCTGATCATCCTGCCGCAGGCGCTGCGGGTCATCATCCCGCCGCTGATCAGCCAATATCTGAACCTGACCAAGAACACGACGCTGGGCATGGCCATCAGTTATCTGGATCTGAAGGGCACGCTGGGGGGCATAACCCTGAACCAGACCGGCCGCGAACTTGAATGCATGCTTCTGATGATGCTGATCTATCTGATCCTGTCGCTGATCATTTCGTCGCTGATGAACATGTTCAACGCTGCGATGAAGCTGAAGGAGCGCTGAGATGACTGAAAAATCCCTCCTTTACGTCCGCACCCAGATGCTGCCGCAGGAAAAGCCGCCCGCCGGCCAACGCGGCGCGATAAAGTGGCTGATCGAGAACCTGTTCTCGTCTCCCCTGAACTCTGTGCTGACGGTGCTGGGCGTCATCGCCACCTTCCTTCTGGTCAAGGCGGCGCTGCCATGGCTGCTGCAAGGCGTGTGGTCGGCCAAATCATTGGGCGAATGCCGTCAGATCATCGAGGCCAACTTTGGCCCCGGCGAACACGGTGCCTGCTGGGCCATGATCAAAGAGCGCTGGAACCAGTTCACCTTCGGCTTCTACCCCAAAGAGATGTATTGGCGCCCCATTCTGGCCTTTGCCCTGATGTTCGTGGCACTGGCTCCGGTGCTGTACTACGGCATCCGCCGGTCCAACCTGATCATGGTTGGCACGGTCGGCGTGCTGCTGGTGCTGGCCCTGATCGGCGTCAAGACCGACGGCTACCATGTCTTGCTGGCTGCCGTGGTGATGATCGTGCTGACCGGCGTCGCCTTTGTCGCGCCCCGGAAACTGCTTTGGGTCACGGCGCTGTTCCCCGCGATCGGATTTTTCCTGTTGTGGGGCGGCTCGGTCTGGGGGCCGATTGGGGCGATGGCAGGCTTTGGCATCGTGGCTGGGGTCTGGCTGCTGCTGCAGGCCCGGCTGGGCGTTGTGGTGGCTGCCGCAGTTGGATTTCTGGCGGCCTGTCTGTGGTGGCTGGCCGTCCAGAACAGCGTGACCACGCAACTGCACAGCGCCATGGCATGGGGCCTGCCGTCTATCGACTCGGATAAGATGGGCGGCTTCCTTCTGGCCTTCATCATCGGCGTCACCGCGATTTCCGCCTCGCTGCCGCTGGGCATCCTGCTGGCCCTGGGGCGGCGGTCTGACATGCTGCTGATCAAGACGCTGTCGGTGGGGTTCATCGAATTCATCCGCGGCGTGCCTCTGATCACCATGCTGTTCACCGCATCGCTGCTGCTGCAATACTTCCTGCCGCCGCAGACCAACTTCGATCTGATCCTGCGTGTGATCATCCTGGTGACCCTGTTCGCATCGGCCTATATCGCCGAGGTGATCCGGGGGGGCCTTGCCGCCTTGCCGCGCGGTCAGTCCGAGGCCGCCGACGCGCTTGGTCTGGATTACTGGCAGGCGCAACGGCTGATCATCATGCCGCAGGCACTGAAAATCGCCATCCCCGGTATCGTGTCCTCTTTCATCGGCCTGTTCAAGGACACCACACTGGTGGCGCTGGTGGGTCTTGCCGATCCGCTTGTCGGCATCTCGAAAATCGTGCGCTCTGACATCGCGTGGAAAGGCATCTACTGGGAGCCCTTCCTCTTTGTCGGTGCCGTCTTCTTTCTCGTCTGCTTCGGCATGTCCCGATACTCGATGTATCTGGAGCAAAAGCTGAAGACCGATCATCGCTAAGGAACCCAAAACATGGCCGAACAAAGCGCAAAGAAAATGCAAGTCTCGGACGAGATTGCGATCCAGATCACCGCTATGAACAAGTGGTACGGCACCTTTCATGTGCTGCGCGACATCAACATGACGGTGAACCGTGGCGAACGAATCGTCATCTGTGGCCCTTCGGGATCTGGCAAATCCACCCTGATCCGCTGCATCAACCGGCTTGAGGAACACCAGCAGGGCCAGATCATCGTGGACGGCACCGAACTGACGTCAGATCTGAAGAACATCGACAAGGTGCGGTCCGAGGTTGGCATGGTGTTTCAGCACTTCAATCTGTTCCCGCATCTGACGATCCTGGAAAATCTGACGCTGGCACCGATCTGGGTCCGCAAAGTACCCAAACGCGAAGCCGAAGAAACCGCGATGTACTTCCTGAACAAGGTGAAAATCCCCGAACAGGCCAACAAGTACCCCGGTCAATTGTCCGGCGGCCAACAGCAACGCGTTGCCATCGCCCGCAGCCTCTGCATGAAACCGCGCATCATGCTGTTTGACGAACCCACTTCGGCGCTGGACCCCGAGATGATCAAAGAGGTTCTGGACACCATGATTTCCCTGGCGGAAGAAGGCATGACCATGCTCTGCGTCACCCATGAAATGGGATTTGCCCAGGCCGTTGCCAACCGCGTGATCTTCATGGATCAGGGCCAGATCGTCGAGCAAAACGCCCCGCGCGAGTTCTTCAACAACCCGCAAAGCGATCGCACCAAACTGTTCCTAAGCCAGATTCTGGGCCATTGACCACATCTGATGGACCCAAGCGCACGGGTCCATCAAACTTGATTCAAATTTGCTTTCATCTTGTCACAAATACCCTCGGGGGTGTGGGGGGGTAAGCCCCCCACGGCCTGCCCCACGACCTAACGGCGGACTTACAGCACGATCTCGCGCGGTACGATGAAATCAACCGTTGCGCCCAAGCCGAAATCGGCCTGATCCCAACTGTCGACCACGAAATCCACCACCAAGGTCGCCCCGGTGGGATAGCGTGCAAAGGCCTCGTTCATGGGCGGATGCGCCACCAGCCGCGCCGCAAATTCCGCGATGCCCGGATTGTGGCCGATCATCATCACGCAATCTGCCTTGGCATGGCGCAACACCGCCAGCATCACGTCCGGACCGGCATGATACAGCGCCGGCTTCAACTCAAACAGCGGCGCTGCGGGCAGGGCGGGTGCGATCCCGGACCAGGTTTGCCGCGTGCGCACTGCGTCGGAACACAGCACCTTTTCAGGCACATAGCCGCGCGAGGCCAGCCATTGCCCCAGATCAGCCGCCGCCGCGTTGCCGCGATCATTCAGCGGGCGGTCATGGTCGGGCGTCAGGGGGTCATCCCAGGCCGATTTCGCGTGGCGTGTCAGGATAAGGCGTTTCATTTGCGGAATATTCCCATGTGATAGGCCGAGTGTTCGGGCAGTCTTGCATAGCCAACCGACACCGGGCAAGCCCGCCGCACCGCACAGCCCAAATTCATGCAATCGGGCCCGGTCGCCAGATAGCTCTGGCAGGCTGGCACGTCATAGCCCGCCGCGCCCAAAGCCCCCACGGGACAGGCCTTCAGACAGGGCTGCGCGCAGGTGTCACAAGGCTTGCCCGCCGCCTGTGGCACCTCTACCCGCTGCCGCAGCGCCAAAGCCCCGCGAAAGCTGACCAGCAGCCCTTGTTCCGCGTGGACCAGCATCTGCACCGGGCTGGCCCAGCTTCGCCCTGTCCGCAGCGCCCATTGGTAAAATGGATGATAGGGCGGCCCGCCAAAGGGGAACAGCGCCTTGCCGCCGAAATCGCAGGCCATCCCGCCGATCACCCGCCGCGACCAACGGTCCACCGGGTCCTGCCCGCCCCACTCTGGCTGCGCCTGCACATGCGGCCAATACCCGGGCTCCAGCGGTCCCAGCAGCAGCAGCGTGCGCACACCCGCAGGCAGCCCCGGTTCATCCTCGCACTGGAACCCGCCCAGAACTGTCAGGAAATGCCGCGCCGCAGCTGCCTGAACGGCCGCTAGCGAAACGGCAGCCACAGCGCCCACCCCAGTTTCGCCGTTTTCTCGTCCTGCCATTGCAACCCCACCACCATCGCGTCATGCCCGCCCTCGGGCTGTGCCCGATACGTGCGAAAAATCCTGTCCCAAACCGACAATGCAAAGCCGTAATTGCTGTCATGTTCTGCCCGATGCACCGAATGATGGACCCGGTGCATGTCCGGTGTCACCAAGACCAACCGCACCACCCGGTCAAGCCACGGCGGCAGTCGCAGGTTGGAATGGCTGAACAGCGCCGTGCCGTTCAGGATCACCTCGAACAACACCACCGCCACCGCCTGTGGCCCCAGCAGGTAAACCAGCCCGATCTTCAGCCCCATCGAGGCCAAGATCTCGACCGGATGAAACCGCAGCGCCGTGGTCACATCCATGTCGCGGTCGGCATGGTGCATCCGGTGAAACCGCCAGAACAGGGGGACCCGATGCGTCAGCCAATGCTGCGCCCAGATCGCAAGATCCAGCACCAGCACCGCCAGCACAATCTCAACCCACAGCGGCCAAACCACATGGTTCAGCGCGCCCCAGCCGTGGCTCCAGGCATCCACCGCCGCCCCCACCGCCAGAAATGGCAACACCACCGACAGTCCCCGCAGGGCAAGCGTGTTCAGGACCGTGATCGACAGGTTGGTGAACCACCGACCGGCCCGCGGCTGCACCCGCGCGCGCCGAGGCAGCAAAGCCTCAAGCGCGGCAAACACTGCAAACAGCCCCAGAAACACCGAAAGCCGGATCAAGACTTCGTATTGCATGGCAGCATCCTCCAGACTGCAGCCTAGACGCCACACCCGAAAAACGCCAATTTTTCCTGAAAACGGGCCAAGCCAAAGTGCCCGGCCAAAGCGATGATCTCAGACGCTATCGCGCGGCTTCACCCGGGGCGTGGTTGACCGGATCTGACTGCCCGCGCCGTGATCGGTGAACAGTTCCAACAGGCAGGCGTTGGGAATGCGGCCATCCACGATAGATACGGCCCGCGTCCCCGCCTCAAGCGCCGCCAGCGCGGTTTCGGTCTTTGGAATCATCCCGCCCGAAATCACCCCGTCTTCAATCATCTGGCGGATTTCCTCGGGGGTGATCTGCGTCATCACCTCACCCGCCGCATTTTTCACGCCGGGAACGTCGGTCAGCAACAGCAGGCGATCCGCCTGCAAAGCCCCTGCAATCGCGCCAGCGGCCGTATCGCCGTTCACATTGAAGGTCTCATTATCGGCCATGCCCGTGGCCACCGGGGCCACCACCGGGATGATCCCCGCCTTGTAAAGATCGCGCAGCACCTGCACGTTCATCTCGACCGGACGGCCAACAAAGCCCAGTTCGGGATCGTCGGCCACGCAGACCATCAGGTCGTCGTCCTTGCCGGAAATCCCCACCGCGCGCCCGCCCGCATCCATGATCGCCTGCACGATACGCTTGTTGACCAGACCCGACAGGATCATTTCGACAACCTGCACCGTCGCCTTGTCCGTCACCCGCTTGCCGCGCACGAATTCCGATTTGATGCCCAGCTTGTTCAGCATGTCATTGATCATCGGACCGCCGCCATGCACCACGACCGGGTTCACACCCACCTGCCGCATCAGCACGATGTCGCGGGCAAATTCGGCCATGGCCGCATCGTCACCCATGGCGTTGCCACCAAACTTTACCACCACAACAGCGCCGGTAAAGCGTTGCAGATAGGGCAGGGCCTCGGAAAGCATCTTTGCTGTGGAAATGGCGTCTGTCATGGTGAGGGTCTGCTGCTTCATGGGGGACACTCCGATATTTTCGGGGTGATAGACCCTTTGCACGCGCCTGCCAAGCGATCCTGTGCGTTTGGGACCAAGTGTTGAGAATGCGCTGGATTGGCCCGGTCAAGACTTTGAAATCACGTTGTTAAAAAGGTCCCTGCCGGGGCCGCCGCCAACCCTTGCATTCCCCGTTCAAAAGCCGCAGCCTGCGCGTGCAAGAAAAGGGGCCGCCATGTCTGATCAGAAAACCCTTGTCCTCACCGGGGCCAGCCGGGGAATCGGACACGCCACAGTGAAACGCTTTGGCTCTGAAGGCTGGCGCGTGCTGACCTGTTCGCGCCAACCCTTTGATCCCCGCTGCCCTTGGCCGGGGGGCGAGGAAAACCACATCCAGCTTGATCTGGGTGACCCCAACAAGACCATCGCCGCGATTGAAACCATCAAGGCCAAGATCAACGGCAAACTGCATGCTTTGGTCAACAATGCCGGCATTTCTCCGAAAGGTGCGGGCGGCAAACGCCTGACCACGCTGGATACCGATCTTCGCACCTGGGGGCAGGTGTTCCATGTGAATTTCTTCGCGTCCGTCATTCTGGCCCGCGGCCTGCAATCCGAACTTGTCGCCGCGCAAGGATCGGTCGTGAACGTCACCTCTATCGCAGGCAGCCGCGTCCATCCCTTTGCCGGAGCCGCCTATTCCACATCCAAGGCAGCCCTTGCCGCCCTGACCCGTGAAATGGCGCATGATTTCGGCCCCTTGGGCGTGCGTGTCAACGCGATCGCCCCGGGTGAGGTGGAAACCGCCATCCTGTCGCCGGGGACGGACAAGATCGTCGAAACACTGCCAATGCGGCGGTTGGGGCAACCCAAAGAGGTGGCCGACGCGATCTGGTTCCTGTGCTCGCCGCAGTCAAGCTATATCTCGGGCGCGGAATTGCAGGTCAATGGCGGCCAGCACGTCTGACGTCGTTCAGATCAGCGTCGCGATGATCGCCCGCAATGTCTCAATGCCGTCGCCCTTTTCAGAACTGGTGACAACCAGTTCCGGATAGGCCGCCGGGTGCTTGGCCAACGCGCCTTTGACCTGCTCGATCGTTGCATCGCGGTCGGCTTTTGAAACCTTGTCCGCCTTGGTCATCACGGCCTGAAATGTCAAAGCGCAGCGGTCCAGAAGTTGCATGATCTCTTCATCAACCGCCTTCACGCCATGCCGGGTGTCGATCAGAACGAAAGCGCGCCGCAGGGTTTGCCGCCCGGCCAGGTAGCTTTTCAACAGCGCCTGCCATTTCGCAACAACGGGCAGGGGGGCCTCGGCATAGCCATAGCCGGGAAGGTCGACCAGAAAGCGGTCGTCGGCCAGGTTGAAATAGTTGATCTCTTGGGTCCGCCCCGGCGTGTTTGACGCGCGCGCCAAATTCTTGCGCCCGCACAAGGCATTGATCAAACTGGATTTCCCCACATTTGACCGCCCGGCAAAGCACACCTCCAACCGGTCAGCCGGCGGCAGACCTGACATCGCCACCACGCCTTTGACGAAATCGACCTTTCCCGCAAACATCAGGCGGCCCTTTTCGCGCGCCTCAAAGTCGGGTTCAGGGGCAAGGGTGAATTGCAGGCTCATGCCAGTCTCCATTCATCGCCGACCGCGATGGGTCCGCTTTGTGTCACAACGGCGTAAACGCCAAAGTCCTGATGACCAAAGCCCGCCTCCAGCGCGCCCAGCGTATCCGCATTGGGCAGGCCCGTCGCCGGGTCTACTTTGGTGGCACTGCAGCGGGTGATCCGCTCTTTGATCTGCAGCACTGCTTCACCGATACAAAGGCTTCGCCCGATCCAGTCAAATTCCGCCCAAGGGGCGGCTCCGTCCAGCCACAGATTGCCGCGCCAACGGTCGGGTGACAATTCCACCCCCATCCGCGCCGACAAATCGGCCAAAGATGCAAGGTTCAGGATGGCGACCGACGGAAACTCGCTGTCCGTCATCCCCCGTCCTGCCGTTACGATCAAGGCAGGCTGCGCCCTGTCCGGCGGATTAAGCGGCCGCGCCCAGTCCAGAAACCGGGACAGATCGGCGGCCTCATCGGGACGAAACCGCAAAACGCCCAGATCCGGATGGCGCAACGTTACCACGCCGGTTGCCTCATCCAGCGTGGACGAAATTGCCATCAGGGCCGGTGCCTTGGCCCCCCGCGCAAAATTGACGCAGCGGTTCCAGCCGGGAACCAGCCGCGCCGCCTCATGCGCCACAGCCCAGTGCCGGTCCCACGGCAGACACTCGCCCGCCAAAAGACGAACGGACGCGAGATCTTCGCGTCCGTGTCCCTTGATCGGGTGGCGGCAAATCTGCGCCAGCCGCCCTGTCATTTCTTCTTGGCCTTCTCGGGCGCTGCGGCCACGGTGGCCGGTTTGCGCGACAGACCCGATTTGATGTTGCCAAACAGGTCCGGCTTGTGCCCGTGACTGCGCATGATCAGGTACTGCTGCACGAATGTGATCGTGTTGTTGGTGATCCAGTACACCACCAGACCGCTTGCAAACCCGCCCAGCATGAACATGAACACCCACGGCATCCAGGCGAAAAGCTGTTGCTGGACCGGATCG